>DASPYC010000218.1:0-3461 GCA_035636955.1 Casimicrobiaceae bacterium | reverse complement strand
TGCACCGCCGGCACGCTGTTCACTTGTGCGGCGGCGGACCATGTAATCCCGCCATCGAGTGAATGGGAAAACGCGATACCGTCGCGCACGCCGCCGGAAAAACGCGCATCCTGCCATACCGCGACGAGTTGACCGTTGGTTCCACCGGCGACGCTTGCCAACGTCGCCCCGTCGCGCAACTCCACCCCGGTCTCCGGATCGCGCGTGCCGACTGCCGTAATGTCCGCCGCGTAGATCGGCACGCTCCACGTCGCGCCGTTGTCGGCCGAGCGGACGAGCGCTAACCGAGTCCTGAGGACGTCTGGATCGGCAGTCGCGTCTATTTGTGTGAAGAAGTTGATGATCGTGTTGGGGCCGCCGGTGACGAGCGGCGGCAGCGCGACAACCTGATTGTTGATCGTCTGGCTGCTGACGCCCGGATCGAAGATCGGCCGTGCCGGCTCCCACGCGACACCGTTGTTTGTCGTCCGCGAAAAATAAGTGGGTCCGCCAGCCGACTTCACGATGCGGTCCCACGTCGCGTAAACGTAGCCATCCTTGTAGCGGTCGGCAGTTATCGATTCCTTGTCATTGAAAAATTCGCTGCCGTCGACGATCAGCGCCGTTGCAGTGCTCCACGTAAATCCATTGTCGGTCGAGCGGCTTACGAGAACGGCACCCTGCGACCCCGGTGCGAACGTGCCGCCGTTGAAAGCGATGGCGATTTGATGCGCGGTACCACCCGGCGTGATTGCGACCCACGGATCGCTGGCGCGCGCATAATTTCCGCCGTTCGCCGCGTTTCCACCGGTGCATCGGGTGAACGGCGCCTGCGTCGTCGACCACGAGCGCCCGCCGTCGATCGAGACACCGGTGCGCAATCCGGCAGCCCCGCCATCCGACCAGCGGTCCTGCTGCCAGACGCCGACGAGGTTGTTGGTGTTGGCCGGATTCACGGCGATCATCGGCTCGACCTCAGCGCCCGTGTAAAGAAAGCCGGTGGGATTCAGGCTGTCACAGCCCGGCACAAACGGAGAGGCAACGGTGACACGTACGCGCGAATCGTCGAGCTTTGCGTTCGGTGTGCACATCGTGACGCCGAGCGGTCCGTAACCCTCGGATACATTTCCGCGCTCGATCATCTGCGCACGCACGTTGGTGTCGGTCGTGTAGCGGTGATTCGAATCGGCGCGCTTATTCCACAAGCGGAAAACGGGCTGCGGAGTGGAGACGGGAGTCAATGCCGCGGGCGGACATGCGCCGGTCGTCGTATCGGGCAGCGCGATGTAGAACTCGCTCGGCGTTTCATAGATGTAGCCGCTGTAATTGGAATCGACGCCAATCTTTGCCAGGACCGCCGCGCATTCGTCGGCCGATGCCGAGAAAAAATGCGAATCGCCGTGCTGCGGCGGAATGTAAAACCGGCAAACGGGGCTCGTTCCGGCGGCCATCGTCGGAAACCCCCCGAACGAATAACCGGTGCGCGACCATCCGAAAATCCGTCCGGCGTCGAGCGCATCGATATCCGGCGCGAGCGGACTCATGAAGTAATGGTCGAGCGAGTCGTTGTAGAACTCGACGACGGTGACAGGATTGGCTGGCACGGCAAACGTTTGCCCGGCGAAATTCGTTGCCAGATTGGCAGCGACGGTACCGGAGCGGTGCAACGCATTGTTGCCGTCGATGGGAAGCGTTGCATACGCGATCTGATCGACGCCGGCGTAATTGACGGTACCGCCGTCGGTCGGCAGAAAGCGATCGGGCATTTGATAATCCGGTGCGATCGCGCGGAGCGCTGCAAATCCGTTGCTGCCGATCAGCACACGGTGGTTCGCCGTCGTTGCGCTCGGCAGATCGGTGGGAAACGTGAACACTTTCGTAACGCCGGCGTGCGTCGCCGACAGCGTGTGAGCCGTCAGCAGGTTCGCCCCGTTCGTCCCTTGCGCTTCGTGCAAAACGACGTATTGCACGCTGCCATCGGCATTGGAATAGAGCTCGTCAATAACGAATGTCGCGAAGTCCGCGCGAGCGAGCGATGCGGCGAAGAGCGCGACAAAGAGCGCGCAGAATCGGACCTTGCACATCATGAATGGCGCCTCCTTCGGCATTTCTAACGCGCATCAGCGATTCTAGTTTAGCCCGCGCCCGCGCCCGCTGTTGCGTTTATGCCGCAACGACCACTCCGGCATCGACGAATGCGCTTGCCCGCGATCGCGCGTCAACGATAGAATTCATTCACTCGTTAATGCTCGATACCATCCCGACCAACCATGACCTTCACTCTTCACAACATGCCGAAGCCCCGCGCGCGAATTGCCGCGTATCTTCGCTCGCGCATGTCCTGTGAAATGAGGCTTGAACTGGGTCTAGTCGGTGCGGTTATGCGATCGGTGGATTTGATTCATACCACCCGCGCGGGCACGACGACGTAGCATCACCCGACCGGACGACGTCCGCCGGGTGAGCCGGTGGAACAGTCGGAAGGTCGATTCCCGGATCTTCCCTTCCAGCAGTTTCCCCGGCAGTAGTTTGATGCGCGTGCATGCATGCGCAGCATTGGTATTCAACGATTGACGAAAGGAGGTCGAGCCGCATGAACGACGTGATCACGATGCCACGGCATGGCCGGACTTTCGTCTTGGGAGAGCGGATGTAACGCAAGCGCCTTTCCCGCGATGGCCCGGTGGCCGATCAACGCCGCCGGGTTTTTCATTTCCGGCGCCACGAAACACGCGCGATGAAACATGCGCGACACGAAAGGCAGCGAAAATGAAACGGATAACGCAGGACATCAGGCGTCCGTATTGCGGCAGCGATTTCCAGCTCGTGCGCGCCGGCCGCCGTGGGACGTATTGGCAGGCGCCCGACGGACGTTGCGTGCGGCTCGCGGCTTCGGACTTCGAGCCCGCGGTCGAACGGTCGCGCGTATCGGTCGTCGCATTGCTGTTTGCATTTGCCGCGAGCGGCGCGGCGCGGCGATGAGCGGGTGACACAGAGAGTTTCGCTGCAGTAGCAGCGAAAGACGGCGATTTCAAGTGCTGTGCGCGGCACTTCTAACCGATTTTGCGGGATCGCCGCCGCGGCGGGATTCTTGTTTTTCCGTCCGCGGTTCGGAGTCGCGGTGTCCCGGCGGGGTGACCCGCTGGGACCGTGGCGAAACCCCGGCCAAGTTAGGCGCCATCAGCAAAGGCGGCCAAGTTCGGGCATACTCTATGTCAGACAATTTGCGACAACGGCCGAGAAGGGCTTGGGGAGCCGATCGACGCCCCAACTCGATATGGAACCACTCGTATTAACCGTCGACCTTGCGGGCCTCCCGCAGGCATGGGTCGACCTCGAAGAAGCGATTACGTACCACGCGAAGCTCATGGTGGCGTGGTCGGTCGGCGGCGTCATCAAGGAATTTCGCGGCGGTTGGCAGCGAAGCGGACAGCGCTCGCGCCTCTCCACCAAATCGATTCTCGCGATCAAGGGCAGCGCGG
>DASPYC010000217.1:0-4107 GCA_035636955.1 Casimicrobiaceae bacterium | reverse complement strand
CGCCGGATGCGCCGGCATACGTCGGAGCGTACCGAGATCGGCCTCGAAGTCGTCGCAAGCACGCTCGTAGGCGTCGACTTGATCGAGCAACGCAAAAGTTCCGACGCCAACTATCTGGTCGACGGCGAAGACGGCATCATCAACGGCCGGAGTTTTATCGCACTGTTCCTCACGCTGAAGAAAGGCGATAGCGGCCAGGTGGTCAAGTCGCTGATCGTGCCGGCGGGCGAATATCAATCGTCGAAACGGCTGACGCTCATCACGTCGAAGTCGATCTATCGCGTCGTCCTTGGCGGACCGATCGAGCAGCAAGGCGAATGGGTCTGGACCCCCGTCGAGCCGCAGGAGATCGGGACGCACACGGCCTCGTCGACTTCCGCAGGACATCGCAGCGCCCATTAAAGCTCCGTCGAGCTCGTCATTCTGAGGCGCATGGATACCGTATCGGTCGACCGTTACGCGGAGCTCCACCGCGCGCATCGCTGGAATGTTCCCGGCGATTTCAACGTTGCGCAGGCGTGCTGCAGGCGCTGGGCCACCGATCGCGCGCGTTTCGCGCTGTACTGGGAGGACGAATCAGGCGAGCGCAACGCGTGGACGTTCTTCGATGTGCAGCAGCAGGCAAACCGGCTTTCGAACGCTCTCGTGGCAATGGGTGCAACACGCGGCGATCGCATCGCTTTGATGCTGCCGCAGCGACCCGAGACCGCCATCGCGCATATTGCGATCAACCAGATCGGCGCCGTTGCCGTGCCGTTGTCGTTCCTGTTCGGTCCCGAGGCGCTCGAATATCGATTGGAGAATTCGGAGACGAAAATCGCGTTCGTCGATCCCCAATCGTTGGGGAATCTTGCGCCGATCCGCGACCGCGTTCCGCACCTTTCGCACGTGATCGGCGTCGCCGGCGCGCGCGAAAGCTGGGTCACATCATGGGAATCGCTGCAGGAAAAGGCATCGCGACATTTCGATCCCGTTTCCACGCGCGCGTCTGATCCGGCATTTCTCGTCTACACGAGCGGCACGACGGGTCCGCCCAAAGGTGCGCTGATGCCGCAATCGTGCGTGCTCGGCAATCTGCCCGGTTTCGTCTACTCACACGGCGGCTATCCGCAGCCTGGCGACCTGTTCTGGTCGCCCGCGGACTGGGCGTGGACCGGCGGCTTGATGGATGCGCTCCTGCCAGCGCTTTACTTCGGCCAGCCCATCGTCGGCTATCGCGGCCGCTTCGAGCCGGAGCGCGCCCTGCGGCTCATCGAGCGGTATCAAATCCGCAATTCGTTCCTCTTCCCGACGGCGCTCAAGATGATGATGAAGGCCTATCCGCGGCCGCGCGATGTATTCGACGTCGATTTGCGCAGCATCATGAGCGCCGGCGAGGCGGTTGGCACGACCGTGTTCGACTGGGCGCGGGATGCGCTCGGTGTCACGATCAATGAGATGTTCGGTCAAACCGAGATGAATTACATCGTCGGCAACTCGCATACGAACTGGCCGGCGAAACCGGGCTCGATGGGTCGGCCGTATCCGGGACATCGAATCGCTGTGATCGACGACACCGGCAATGAAGTACCCGCCGGCGAAGCGGGCGACGTCGCCGTAAATCGCATCTCGCCCGACGGCACGCCCGATCCGGTGTTCTTCATCGAGTATTTCAAGAATCCGGAAGCAACGCGCGCAAAATTCACCGGCGACTGGTGTCGCACGGGCGACATGGCGAGCGTCGATGACGACGGCTACTTGTGGTACCAGGGCCGCTCCGACGACATGTTCAAGGCCGCTGGCTATCGGATCGGTCCGTCGGAAATCGAAAACTGCCTGGTCAAGCACTACGCCGTCGCGAATGCCGCGATCGTGCCGTCGCCCGACGAGGTGCGCGGCAACGTCGTCAAAGCATTCATCGTCTTGGCGTCCGGCCATTCGGCCTCGGCCGCGCTCGAAGATGCCATCCGCGCACATGTACGGAAATTTCTCGCGCCATACGAATACCCGAAGGAGATCGAGTTCGTCGATGCACTACCGATGACGACAACCGGAAAAGTGCAGCGCAAAGTATTGCGCGAGCGCGAGGCGGCGCGAAAGGCGCAAATAAAATGAATGAAGTCGAAGGCGGTTGCCTTTGTGGCGATGTCCGCTATCGAATCACCGGGACCGCCCTGTCACGCGGGATTTGTCATTGTCGAACGTGCCGTCGCGCAAGCGGCGCGCCGTCAGTCGCGTGGGTGACATTTCGGGCGAGCGACGTGTCGTTTTCTGCCGGTGAGCCCGCCTCTTTCCGGTCTTCGCCGCCTGTCGTGCGCACGTTCTGCAGCCGCTGCGGGACGCCGCTCACTTATCGGCACGATTCCGATCCGGACACGATCGACATCACGACGGTTTCACTCGATGTTCCGGAACGCTTTGCGCCGGAGCGCGAAATCTGGACCGACGACAAGCTGCCATGGGAAGCGTTGAATGCCGAACTCCCGCATTACCCGCGAACGCGCTCGGCGGGAGACGCGTAGGGCGAATCTCCTCAGGCAGTAACCGCTTCGCGCTTGCGTAGATCTTCCACGAGTGCGATGTAGCTGCGCATCGCCTCGTCGGCCGGCATCCCGCGTTTCTTCGACCATGCGTCGTACTTCGCGCGCGCAACCATGTCGAGCGCGCCGGGACGATCGCCGCTCACGTCGCCGACACTGGCCTGTTTGTAGAGCGCATACAACGAGAGCAGCGTGTCGTTGTCCGTTGCTTTGAGGGTCCGCGACGAAGCGGTGGCTGACTCGAAGGCCTGCTCGAGCGCCGACGGACCCGTTGCCGCCGGGTCGGGCGGTCCGAAAAAATCATTCTCGCGCTCGACATCATCCGCAAACCAGCGCACTTCGAGCAGCTTGCCCGCGTGCCATGCGCATAGAAGCGCACCCTGCGATGCGAGCCGCATGCCATCGCGCTCTGCGACGAGCGTCGAAGGTAGGAGCGCGATACCGCGATTGAAGACAGGCGTGCCGAATGCCGTGAACTTCACTGCGCCGCCGGCGGCGTCCTGGAGCCGGCTCGCGAAGGAGCCAAACGCCTTGCCTGCGTGCGCACCCGCGACGCGGTTCGTGCCCGGCTGTATCCAAGCCATATCCGGAATCCCGAGCGCGCGTACTTGAGTGAAATCGCCACTCGCAAGGCAGTTGGATAGCGCGTCGACGGCCGCGCCAAGTTCCGCCGGCGTCATCTTCGGCTCGTTCGCGAGAATTGACGTCGCGCCCGGCGTCGGCGCGCCGAAGAATTCCAGCACGTTCTTGGCGACGATCTCGCGATCGTTGTCGACGCACACCATGTGGTAGCTGTCCTCGAGCACTACCATCCGTGCACGCGCACCGCTGATCTTCTCGACCAGAAAATTGGCGGAGCGAAGGCTCGTCAATTCGTCTTCGCGCGCGTGCACGACAAGCGTCTGGCACTTGATCTTCGCCGCACTGCGCATGACGATGGCGCGAAGGCGATCCACTTGGCGCAGGCATTCGAGCGGGACCCAGCGGTAGTGAAAATTCTCACCACGCTCGAATTTCGCCTTGACGATCGCGCGCAACTGTTCGTTCTTGATGCCGTAGGGCTCCTCTTCTTCAACTTTCATTGTGTTGCGCACGCCGGGAAACGCGTAGAGGAGCGGGCGCAACCCGCGATACCAGGGCGTGGCCCACCCATCGATGAACACCGGCGGCGCGAGCAGCACGAGTCGGCCGTTCGCGTGCGCCTCGCGTTCCGCAAGCGTTGCCGCGAGGAGCGCACCCATGCACATTCCCATCAGGTGGAGCGTCGGATGTGCGCCGCGAATCTCGCGATACTTCGCGACCACGGCGTCGATCCAATCTTCCGCGGTGACGCCAACCAGATCCTCCGGTTGCATACCGTGGCCGGGCAACGTCAGCGAATGCGTCACCAGCCCCGCATTCTTGAGCCGCTTGTGCATCGAGCCCAGGTCGTACTGCGTGCCGCCGAGGCCGTGGATCAGGAAGACCCCGTCCGGCGTGCTAGATGACGACCCCGGCGCTTGCGGCTCCGCCGCTGCGCTGCCCCCAGAGGGGGAGTGATTCGCGCCTTGGGACGGTGGGGCGGCGCTCATGCGCGATCCCCTAAACG
>DASPYC010000216.1:0-7318 GCA_035636955.1 Casimicrobiaceae bacterium | reverse complement strand
ACAATGAGCGCGAGGCCCTTCGCCGCAGGAGGCACGCTGCCGAATGCGAGCGGCGGCGACACGTCGTCGCCCTCGCAGGTGTAGCGCGCTGGGATCGCGCCTTCGTGCCGAAACACGGGGGAAGTGATTGTCATAGCCATTAGCGTCTCCTTGATCGTGATGAAAAGAGCTCGTCATCCGACGCGCGTCGAGAGCGGCGGCGCAATTCGTTCGAGCGACTTGCGTTCGGCATCGACGCCGAGCCAGGCCTCGACGACCGCGGCGAGCAACATCAACACGGCGCCGAGCGCATAGCCATTAGACACTGCATCACGCGATCCGCTTCCAATCAGAATTCCGAAAAGCCAAGGCGCCGCGACTCCGCCGATCGCAGTTCCCGCAGCGTAAAACAGCGCTATCGCGAGCGCGCGAAGCTCTAACGGAAAGATTTCGCTGATCGTCAGATAGGCGGAGCTCGCGGCGGCTGACGCGAAAAAGAAAATGACGCACCAGAGAAACGTTTGCTCCTGCGCCGAAAGAACGCCACGCGCGAACAACAATCCGGTGCCCCACAACAGCACCGCACTGATGACATACGTTGCGGCAATCATCGCGCGGCGGCCGAAGCGGTCAAACCATCGGCCGAGCAATAGCGGACCTGCGAAATTCCCGAGCGCGAACGGTAAAAGGTACAGCCCCGTCTCCGCGGCGGGCACCGCATAAAACCGCGTCAGCACGAGCGCATACGTAAAAAAGATCGCGTTGTAGAGAAACGCCTGCGACGCGATCAGCACGAGCCCCAGTACGGCGCGGCGAGGATAATCGCGGACGAGCGTTCGGACGATGACGCCGAACCCGATATGCATTCGCGGATGAATAACGAGAAACTCGTCAGGCGGCACGCGCGCTGCTTTCGCGCCCTCGATGACGCGTGCTTCGATGGCAGCGATGATGCCCATGGCCTTGTCGTGCTGGCCGTGAATCGTCAACCATCGCGGGCTCTCCGGGACGTAGCGGCGCGCGAGCAGCACGACAAAGCCGAGCAGCGCACCGATGAAGAATCCCGCACGCCAACCGATGTCGATCGGAAAAATGTTCGGATCGAGCAGCCACAGCGTTGCCACCGAACCGAGCGCGGTGCCGATCCAGTAGCTGCCATTGATTCCGAGATTGACCTGGCCGCGAACGCGTGCGGGAATCAGCTCGTCGATGGCGGAGTTGATGGCCGCGTATTCGCCGCCGATGCCGAAGCCCGTTACGATTCGGCAGAGCGCCATGCTGGTGAAGTTCCATGCGAATGCGGTCGCCAGCGTACCGATGAGATAGACCGCGAGCGTCGCAAAAAAAAGCTTCGCGCGGCCGTGCCGATCGGTTAGATGTCCGCAGATCAATGCGCCGACCACCGCGCCGGCGAGATAAAACGAGCCGAGCCCGCCGATTTCTTCGCTATCGAGGTGCAGCGTGTCGGGATGCTGCAGGATGCCGCTGACCGCGCCGGTCAGCGTGACTTCGAGTCCATCGATCGCCCAGCTCGCGCCGAGCGCAAACACGACAAGCCAATGAAAGCGGCTCCACGGCAAGCGGTCGAGTCGCGCGGGAATGTCGGTGCGAATGGTTTCCATCGAAGCGCCGAAATATCGATGGAATGTTTTGGCACAGCTTCCGTCAGCGCAGCAGCAGCACGGGAACGGCAGACCCGGCCAACACCTTGGCGGAAACCGAGCCAAGCATCAGCGTGGCAAGTGCCGTGTGGCCCTGCGTTCCCATCGCGATCAGGTCGAATGCGCCCTCGTGCGCAGCCTTGACGATTACCGGTGCGGGTTCGCCGACGCGCTTGGCGGCCGTATGCGGAATACCGCGACGCGCCAGCTCGTCTACCGATGGCTTGAGCGCTGCGTCGCTTTCTTCTTCGTAATACTTGGCGATCGCATCCTTGCCTGCCCAGCCGGCCGCACGGCGATAGGGTAATGCGGGATGGACATTGATCAGCGTCAAGTCGACTTGGTCGCGAAACCAGCCGAGATGGTCGATCAGCGTCTTGAGCGCCGCGAGCGCGTGCGCCGACCCATCGGTCGCAAACAGGATCTTCATCGGGGCATTCTAGCGGAATGCATCACAGTCGAAGCTCGACGATCACTTGCTCGGAGTCTTCCGGATCGTCCAGCACCTGAAAGCCCAGCGCGGTCGTAAAGCGGAGCATCTTTTGGTTCGTGCGCAAGACGGTCCCCTGCAAACGCACAAGGCCGCGCGTTTTCGCTGCGGCGATCAAGCGCTCCATCAACTTCCGCGCGACACCTCGATTCTGCCATTCATCGCCGACGACGATCGCGAACTCCGCGCTTTCGCGATCCGGATTGGCGACATAGCGCGCTACCGCGATAATTTGTTCGCCTTTCGGGGTGGGCTCCAACACGACAAGTGCCAGCTCGCGGTCGTAGTCGACTTGCGTGAAGCGCGCGAGCATCGCTGGCGTCAATTCGTGAAGCTGGTAGAAGAAACGAAAATAGCGCGATTCGTCGGACAGTCGATGCACGAACGCTCGCTCGCGTTCGGCGTCCTCCGGCATGATCGGACGTGCCGGGAGAGTTGTTCCGTCCTGCAACGTAATCGACCCGACAAGCTCGACGGGATAGGGATGAATCGCCATGTGGCGATAACCCGGTGTCGGCTTCTTCTTGGCATCGACGACGATGCGAGCATTCAGCACCTGTGCGTGCCCATCGATGACGACGACGGGATCGAGTTCCAGCATGCGCACCCAGGGAAGCGCACAAACCAGTGTCGAAACTTGCAGCAAGACGCGCTGCAATGCCTGTTGCTCGGACTCGCTTGCCATCCCATCTGGTCGAATCGACGCCAACGCCGCATGCATGAGATCGATGGCGAGTTGCTGATTGAGCGGCGGCAACATCAGGGCGCGCGTGGCTTGCGGCATATGCGCGCCGGCACCCAACGTGACGACAGGCCCGAATATGCGATCGACGGCAACGCCGATTGCGAACGTGCTCGCGCCATTGCGATTGATGTGCCGGCGAATGACCACGCGCGCGGGCGACGACATGCGTTGACGCGTTGGACCCCCGAGATGGATGGCCGCCCAAGCCTTCGCCAGCGCGTCCCGCGTCCGAAGACCGCGTAACGATGTCACGCGGTGAGTATCGGAATCCAGCATCAGCGTGACCGGGAAACGGACTTGCGCTGCGGCAGTCTGCGCTTCCGTGAGCGTCTCCACGACGATGCTCCGCGGCATCGTAATGCCGAATGCTGCGAGCAATTGAGCCAAGTCCGCGGTATCGAGAAGCGAGGTCCTTTTCTGCTCGGAGCGTTCACGTATCCGCTCGGCCGCGGCAAAATCCGGAAGCTCCGGCATCGATTGCGACGGCGGAACCTCGAGCAACCAGCGTTGGTTGGAACGATACGCGGCGAGGAATGCGATGGCTTCCACGGCATTTTCGGGCGTGAAAAAATTGGCGATCGCGCCTGCGTCGAGGGCAGCGTCGACTTCGCGTCGGTCGAGCGCACCGAGCCACGCACCGAACACCGGCTTCGTCGATTTGCGGGCAACGTCCGCCACGGCACGCGCCGAATCGGTGGCGCCCGTAACGGGGCGCGCGACGTGAATCGCGAGCACGGCGTCGACGTTCGGATCCGCGAGCGCCGCATCGACCACCGCAGCGAGCTTGGCAGGCGACGCGTTGCCGCGCACATCGATCGGATTCGTACGCGCGCATGTTTGCGGCAGCAGTGCATCGAGTGCGGAAATAGTTGCAGACGTGAATTTTGCGAGCGCAACGCCATGCTCAGACGCGCTATCGGCGGCGAGTAGCGCGGGTCCATGTCCGTTCGACACGATCGCCAAGCGATTGCCTTGCGGAATGCGGCCGACAGCCAGGATCCGTGCTGCGGCAAAAAGCTGGGCGTACGTTTGCACGCGCACCGTCCCTGCACGTCGCAATGCTGCATCGAAGACGGCATCGTGGGATGGTTCGCGCTTCGGGTCGAGAGAACGCCCCGCCTTCAGCGCAACGACCGGCTTGGTACGCGCGGCCGCTCGCAAGGCGGACAAGAATGCGCGCGCATCTCCGGCGTCCTCGATGTAGAGCAGGATGCCGTCGGTCGCGGAGTCGAGCAACAGAAAATCGAGCAGCTCGCCGAAACCGACCCCGATGCCGCCGCCAAGCGATATCACCGACGAGAATCCAATTCCCATCGGCGCCGCGAAATCGAGCATCGCCGCACTGACCGCGCCGGACTGCGCGACCAGCGCGAGGCGTCCTCGCAGCGCAGGCGGCGCGCAATACGTCGCATTCAATCCGATATCGGTGCGGATGACGCCGAGTGCGCCGGGTCCGACAACACGTATCTTCCGTTTGCGTGAGATTGCGACGATTTTGCGTGTCCACGCGACCGTTTCGATGCGATCGTTGCCCGGCGGCGCGGTCATCAGAATCGCAGACTTCGGCGCCAGCGCTCCTTGTGCAAGAATCCCGGCAACCGTTTCCGGCGGCGAAGCGATAACCGCGAGATCGACCCCGGCGCCGATCGCGTCAAGTGATGCGAACGCTGGTCGCCCGAAAATGCGCTGATGATTGGGATTGATGGCATAAAGCTCGCCCGCGAACTCGCCGGCGAGCAGGTTCTCGTACACGATGCGTCCGAGCGAGCCCGGCCGCTCGGATGCGCCGACGAGTGCTACGGAGCGCGGTGCGAGGAGCGGCCGCAGATAGTGATGCATGAAAAATTGTAACGTTGTGCGAAGGCGGGCCGCCGCCGCGCATCGGCTATAATCGCGCCGCCCTCGCGTACCGCGGCCGCGGCCTTGTCGTGTGGTTTCTTCTATCCGACGCGTGTACGCATGCGGGCCCGTAGCTCAGTCGGTCAGAGCAGACGACTCATAATCGTTTGGTCCCTGGTTCGATCCCAGGCGGGCCCACCCATTCGAAACCATCCGCGGTCACCGTAATCCAATGTTTCGTTGGATGGAGAACGTCAATGGACATTTTCGGTACTGCGGCGCCATTCGTATGGCTCGCCATCGTCGCATTTGGGATCATC
Organism: Casimicrobiaceae bacterium; assembly: GCA_035636955.1. Taxonomy (GTDB): domain Bacteria; phylum Pseudomonadota; class Gammaproteobacteria; order Burkholderiales; family Casimicrobiaceae; genus VBCG01. Next base: position 2,284 of record DASPYC010000216.1, on the reverse strand, counting down.
CTCGCCATCTTGTGGATCATCCTGCCGTTCGCGCTGTTCGGCACGAAGCCGTTGCTTCGCGAGCTGATCGTTGAGGTTAGACGAATGAACGCGTTGCTGGAGCAACGCCGCGTGCCATGATTCCTATTTTTTTCTGTAACGCACAGATACGTTCATCGCCGCTGGCTTGCAAATTGCACCATTGGTAGGCGAATGCTCTTGCAACGAGGGAATTGCCGCACAGCGGCACACTTGTAAACGACATGTCCGTCTATCGAACGCTGCACAAAGGCGTCGCAAGCGAAGTCAACGTCAGCGCCGTGGCGCGACGGGGGGAGAATTCGACATCTGCGGGGACGGAGGCTAAACCGACAGTCGCCGACAATGAGGCGACCTTCCTACGCAAAGCTGCGCCGAACAATCAACCTTTCCCGGCGACGTTCAAATGGATCGCGGGACTGCCACGGGAAATAAGACCCCTCGCGCTACTCCAGCAATATCCGCGCATTGCGAACATGTTGGCGCAGTCATGGCACGACCCAGCGCAGTTTCGCGAATACATGTTCGATCTCTTGATCGATCGGCGCGGCGGCCGCCAGGGCTTTCCGCAGGATGTGCGCTCCGAGCTCCTGAGGCTTCGCGCCTACTTCGACCACATCGATCCGCTCGCCCATACTGTCGGACACCAGAATCAGGCGTAGCACGAGCTCGTTGCATTTCGGGTTCCGTCAGAAAACGCCTACTCCTGAATCAGTCGCCGGCGTCTGCCGACACCCGCGCGATCGCCCTAACGTAACGGGCAATCGCGGCTTGACCGTCCCGAGCGTTTCCTGCAAACAGAACGTCCCGGCGCGCCATCCTCGATTCGCCATTTCGCGTTTGAGGAAAAGGTTATGGGCAACGCCATTCAGTGGATCGCGATCGTGCTATTGCAGGCGACGATTCCAGCGGCAGTGGCACAAAACGAGTTTGGCCAATCGGCACAGTCGGCGGATCAAGTTCGGGCGATGCCGACCGGCGATTTTCAGCCCGTCGTGGCCCTGGATACTCAGAACGGCGTGATGCGCTCGCCGGGCGTCGAGTGGAGCGGAAGTCGCGCGGAGCCGCCGCGTGTCGAGACCGGTCCAATCGCACAGGGATTCGGCGCGACGAGCGCAGTCGCCGACAATGTGAAGGCGCAGACTGGCGATCCGGAAAATCCTACGTTGGCGGCTATTAAGGCGCTCCACGAAGAAATAAAGTCGCTGGAAACGCGGATTGCCGCGCAAGATGCGCGGATCGCCATGCTCGAGCGCGCGCTGGAAGGCTACACCGCAAGGAATCGATGAACGTTGTCGACGTCCATGTTGGCGCCATCGCCTTTGGCAACGACTTCGCCGCGCGACATGACGACATACCGATCGGCGAGCGATTTCGCGAAATCGTAGTACTGCTCGACGAGCAGGATCGCCATCTCGCCGCCTGATGTCAGCTTGCGAATTGCGCGTTCGATGTCCTTGATGATCGACGGCTGAATGCCTTCCGTCGGCTCGTCCAGAATCAGAATTTTGGGCCGCATCGCGAGCGCTCGGCCGATCGCGAGCTGCTGCTGCTGGCCGCCGGACAAATCGCCGCCGCGGCGCCCTAACATGTCCTTCAGCACCGGAAACATCTCGAAGATGAACGATGGCACGCCGGCCGATTTCCTCTGCGTGGCAAGTCCCATTTCGAGATTTTCGCCCACCGTCAGACGCGGAAAGATCTCGCGGCCCTGCGGCACGTAGCCGATGCCGAGTGCAGCGCGCGCATACGGCGGCAACGACGCGATATTCGTGTCGCGCAATCGGATCTCACCGGAGCGGATCGGCAGGAGACCCATCAGGCATTTAAGCAGCGTCGTCTTGCCAACGCCGTTGCGGCCGAGCAGCGCCGTACATTTGCCGTCGGGCACCTCGAAACCGACGTCGCGCAGGATATGGCTGCCGCCGTAATACTGATTCAGGTGCGCGATGGAGAGCATCATCAGCCTCCCGCCGGGCCGTCCCAAGGGAGACTTGCTCCCCCTCGGGAGGATGGTGCGGGGAATTCCCGGAGCACCGCTGGGGTCGTCCATTCGCGCCGCAGGGCCGTCCCAAGGCGCGAATTGCACCCCCTCAGGGGGCAGCGAAGCCGCGTAGCGGCAAGTGTGGGGGTCCTCATCTATCTGCCGAGAAAGACTTCAATGACTTGTTCATCCTGCTGCACTTGCTGCATCGACCCCTCGGCAATGACGCGCCCCTCGTGCAACACGGTGACGCGGTCTGCAATGCGCGCGACGAAATCCATG
>DASPYC010000215.1:0-5933 GCA_035636955.1 Casimicrobiaceae bacterium | reverse complement strand
TCGATGTGCTCGTGCAACTTGTCGACCAGCATGCCTTCGTGATTCGACTGGAAGATGACCAGTTCGGTGCCGACCTCTTTCGCGAGGTGCTGCAGCTTGTCGTTGATCTCGCCCAGCGTGGTCGTGCCGTAGATATGCGGCTCGCGCCGGCCGAACAGATTCAGGTTGGGACCATGCAATACCAGGATGAGCACATGAGCTCCTCGTGCGGCGCCAGCGCCTTGGCGGGTGCCGGCGCCGCACATCGTGCAGCGCGACGCTACTTGGCCGCGCCGACCGGCGGAACGGTTGCGACGACTTGCTGCTTGCCGCCGGCAACTTTGACGATGAAGCTTTCGCGATCGATATCGCCGTTCTCGTCGAACGAGACATCGAGAAGCACGCCGGGATTGTCCTTCGCGGAGATACGCCCGCCATGCAACGCCTTTGCCAACGCTTTCGAATCGAACTTGCCGACCTTCTCCGTCATTGCCTTGATCACGTAGACGGCCGTGTAGCCCTTGATGCCGTTGTGGTCAGTGCGATTGCCGTATTCCTTCTTATATTTTTCCTCGAACGCTTTGATCGTCGACTGCGGCGCATCGGGTGTGAGACCGACGTGACCGAGTGTTCCTTCCGCAGCGTCGCCGGCAAGATCGATCACCTTCTGACCGATAATCGTCGTCTCACCGACGATGGGCTTGTTGAAGCCCTGCTTCTTGAACTCGCGCAGTGCGCGTGCGCCTTCCTCCTCGGTGAGATAAGCAAACACCGCATCGGGATTCGATTGGTTGATCTTGAGCACCGGCGATGAAAAGTCGACCTGTCCGGGATCGCTCGACACATCGGCGACGACCTTGATGCCTTGCGCCTGGAGCGCCTTCAGCATTTCGTCGTGCCCGCCCTTACCGAAGTCGTTGTTCGTATACAGAACCGCGACCGAATTGAGCTTCATCTGATCCTTCATGTAACGAGCCAGCTTCGGCATCGAGATCGCTTGCGTGAAGGATGTGCGAAACACGTATGGATTTCCTTTCTGCGTGATCACAGCCGCTTCGCCGCCGGTGAAGTTGGTGATTTCCGCGCGGCGCGTTTCGTCCATGCTGACGATCATCGAGCCGGAATGCACTGGACCGAGTACGACGTAGGCGCCCTGGTCGATCGCCTTCTGTGCCATCGCCTTGGCAACACCGGGATTGGTCTGCGTGTCGAACGACGCGTAATCGATCTGCCGGCCGAGAAGGCCGCCCGCGGCATTGATCTCCTTCACCGCCAGCTTCGCGCCATTGTTGAAGTTGGTTCCCGGCGTCGCGCCGGTTCCGGATAGCTCCATGATCCCGAAGAACAACACGGGCTGCTGTTGTGCAAATACAGGCATTGCGGCACATGCCAGCGCCGCGACGAAGTGTCGAATGACTCTCATCGGTCCTCCCTGTTAGTGAAGCGGTGCGATCGGCGGTTACAGCGTCTCGTTCTATCAGACAGAACTCCGTTGCAGAAGTTTAGAACGATCGCAATCGATGGTCAACGGCCGGTTCTCTTCACGCAAGAACGCGGGATCCGTCGACACTGCGAGTCCGTGAAGGACGTCAAACGCCATCGCCGCGCGATTCGGCCCCGACGGCAGAGATGAGACCGACTACGCGATTACGTTCGCGCAGCGCGCTTCGCGGGGTGGAGTTTTTTGCGAGCGAGGGGAAACACGGTGGGATCGCCACCAAGCACGCGCGTCAGCTCACTCGCATGCCGGAAGAGCACGGGCAGTATTCGTTCGACGCCCGCGGCTTCGAGGCGGTACTTCGGGCCCGAGACGGTCAACGCACCGACGAACTGCTGCCCCACACCGAAAACAGGACACGCGACTGCCGCCGTTTCCGGATCGCGTTCTCCATACGACGCCGAATACATGTCGCGGCGAATCTGCTCATAGCGCGAGTTGGTCGCGCCGTTGAAGGCGCGAATGACATGCCCCGATGCGCCTACCGTAAGCGGCAGACGGTCGCCTTCGTGGACCGAATCACGTACGGCGCGCTTGGAATCGATGCGGTGAAGGCAAACGCGATGTTCGCCGTCGCGCACATACAGCGACGCCCCCTCCTGCAGCTCCTCGACCATCTGTCGCAGGACTTGCGGCACCAAATCCAACGTGCGGAAGTGCCGTTGATAAAGCGACCCGAGAAACAGCACCTTCGAGCCGAGGCGATAAGCGCCCTCTTCGGAGCGGCGAAGATAGCCGAACTTCTCCAGTGACTTGGTGAGACGAAGCACGGTGCTCTTGTAAAGCTTCGTACGCTTCGACAGCTCGGCGAGCGTCAGCTTTTGGTCGTGCTCCGCGAACGCGTCCAGAATCGAGAGCGCACGATCGACAGCGGCCACTCCTTCGTCATTCGCCATGATTGCTATAGAGATGCTCTCGAGACGTTGATCGTACAGTATGCCAAAACGCCGCGTACCTTGGTTCTTCTGAGACTGCATGTGTCCAAAACCGCGCGTCGCGGCAAGTTGACGGCGGCGTGCGATTATAGAATCATGTTGCGCTGTACGGAACGCTGCTTAGGCACTACCGCGCCGGGCCGACCCGGGCCCAATCGGAGAATCGCATGGATTTCGAAGGTCTGCCTCGCTACGACAACCATATCGACGGTCGCGCGGTCGCGCCCGTGGGCGGTCGATATCTTCCGACCGAGGATCCGTACACCGGGAAGACGTGGGCATTTATCCCTCGCGGCGGCGCGAAAGACATCGATAACGCCGTCCTTGCTGCGGATCGGTCGTTGACTTCCGGCGTTTGGCCCAACCTTACGCCCAGCGAGCGGGGCCGGATGTTATGGCGCTTGGGCGATGTCGTCGCAACGCACGCGGAACGGTTGGCGGAAATCGAGCGGCGCGATAACGGAAAGCTCGCGTCCGAAGTGATCGCGCAAGTCCGCTACATGGCGGACTATTTCCGCTATTACGCGGGCCTCGCGGACAAGATCGAAAGCGCAGTTCTGCCGACCGACAAGAAAGGCGTATTCGCCTATACGAAGTACGAGCCGAAGGGTGTCGTCGCAATCATCACGCCGTGGAACTCTCCGCTCACACTCACGAGCTGGAAGCTTGCACCTGCGTTGGCTGCGGGATGCACGGTTGTCATCAAGCCCTCCGAATTTACATCCGCCTCGATGCTCGAGCTTGCCGGTCTTGTCGCTGAAGCCGGCATACCGAACGGCGTGATCAATGTGGTGGCGGGACTGGGTCCCGAAGTTGGCGAGCCGCTCGTAACGCATCCAAAGGTGGCGCATGTCGGGTTCACCGGTGGAGACGCCGCGGGCCGGCGAATATACGAGCTCGCCGCGCGTGGGTTGAAGACGGTCACGCTCGAGTTGGGGGGCAAGTCGCCGAACATCGTCTTCGACGACGCCGATCTCGATCAAGCGGTCAAAGGCGCCGTGTCCGGAATCTTCGCTGCTTCAGGGCAGACGTGCCAGGCGGGCTCGCGCTTGCTGTTGCAGCGAACGATTCACGATGCGTTCATCGACAAGCTCGTCGCCTTCGTGCGCACCGCGAAACTCGGTGACCCGGCGCTTCCCGATACGCAAATCGGTCCGATCGCGACGCGACCGCAGTTCGAAAAGATCCTGCATTACATCCAAATCGCCAAGGATGAAGGCGCGCGTTGCGCGCTGGGCGGTCGCAGCCGCCCCGATCTCGGCGCCGGACTGTTTGTCGAGCCCACGATCTTCACCGGCGTGCGCAACAGCATGAGGATCGCACAGGAAGAAGTTTTCGGTCCTGTACTGGCGGTGATTCCGTTCGAGGACGAAGAGGAAGCGATTGCGATCGGCAACGACGTGTCGTACGGACTTGCAGCCGCCGTTTGGACGCGCGATCTGCGCCGTGCGATGCTGCTGACCGACAAGCTCAAGGCCGGAACGATCTGGGTCAACAACTACCGCGCGACGAGCTTCACGTCGCCGTTCGGCGGGTTCAAGAATTCGGGCGTCGGTCGCGAGTCCGGAACCGAGGCTATCAAGGAATACCTGCAAACGAAATGTGTGTGGATCTCCAGCGATCTCGACGTTCCCAATCCCTTCATCCGGCGTTGATCATGACTGCGACCTCTATGCAGAGCGGAAAACTATGAGCGCCGCGCGGCCCATTGCGAAGCACGTGCCGCCGGAGACAGCGGTGTCCCACGCAATAAGCGACGATGCGCCGCGGACAAGCTCCACACGCGAGATGCTTCGCGTTCGCGCGCGACCGACGCTCGAGGGCATCCGGGTGCTCGACTTGACGAACGTGCTTGCCGGCCCCTTCTGTGCTTACCAACTCGGCCTGCTGGGCGCCGAAGTGATCAAGCTGGAGATCCCGCAAACCGGCGATCTGGCGCGCCAGCTTGGGGCCGATGCGTCGCTCAACGAAGGGTTGATGGGCGCATCGTTTCTCGCGCAAAACGGCGGGAAGAAATCGGTCACGATCAACCTCAAATCCGAGCAAGGCAAAGAAATACTGCGGCGGCTCGTGGCTTCAACCGACGTGCTGATCGAAAATTTTCGTCCCGGCGTCATGACGCGGCTGGGTGTCGGCTACGACGAGTTGTCCCAGATACGCCCGTCGCTCGTCTATTGCGCGATCTCTGGCTACGGGCAAAGCGGTCCGCTCAAGGACGCGCCCGCTTACGATCAGATCATTCAGGGCCTATCCGGGATGATGAGCATCACCGGAGACGAATCGTGCGCACCGTTGCGAGTCGGATATCCGATCGCGGACACGATCGGTGGCATTACGGCTGCGTTTGCAGTTGCAAGTGCGCTTGTTCGCCGCCAGATCACCGGGGACGGAGCTTTCATCGACGTGTCCCTTCTCGACAGCGCGCTCGTCACGATGGGCTGGGTCGTTTCAAACTACCTCATTGCCGGACATGCGCCGCGTCCGATGGGAAACAACAATTTCACGGCTGCGCCGTCGGGCACGTTCAAGACAAGCAACGGCTTGCTCAATGTCGCGGCGAACAAGCAGGAGCAGTTCGAGTCATTGTGCGAAAACATCGGGCGCGACGATTTGGTTCGCGATCCGCGTTTCGCCGATCGCGACCTCCGCAAGGACAACCGTGCTGCTCTCACTGTTGAGATCGAGCGAGCCCTGATGGCGAAGTCGGCCGCTGACTGGGAGGCGATCCTGAATCGAGCGGGCATCCCAGCAGGACGGGTCGCTTCCATCCCTGAAGCGTTGGAGAATCCGCAGGTGCAGAGCCGGGGGCTGCTGCAAACGTTCGCAGATGTCGCGGGCATCGGTCGCCCCGTCACATTGACACGAGCCGGATTCAAACTATCCGGCGCCGATCCGCTCGTTGCATCGCCACCTCCTCGTTTGGGTGAGCACACCGAGGAAGTGCTGCGCGATCTGGGATACAACGACGGTGACATCGAAGCCCTTCGGGCGGCAGGCGCGATATGAGTGCCAAATCGCATGCAAAGATCGTTGAGGAAGCGTCCGCGTGGTGGTCGACGGCGATCATCGACATACACCCGGGCACGATCAATGTACGAGGCTATCCAATCGAAGAGCTGATCGGCAGCCTTTCGTTTCCCGAAATGATTTGGCTCATGTTGCGGGGCGAAGCGCCGGCGGCCGAGCAAGCGAAGCTCTTTGAAGCGGCGCTCGTCGCGGCTGTTGATCACGGTCCCCAAGCACCGTCGATTGCGATCGCGCGGATGGCGGTCACCTGCGGCCTCTCGGTCAATGGGGCAATGGCTTCCGCGATCAACGCCCTCGACGACATTCACGGCGGCGCCGGACAACAATGTATGGAGCTGCTTCAGCGCATCGCGGCGCGATCGACCAACGGCGAAGACACGATCGATGCCGTCGAGGATTCACTCGAAGAGTTCAGCTTCGAACACGGAAAGATCGTTCCGGGATTCGGCCATCGATTTCATCCGATCGATCCCCGCTCACCGAAGCTTCTGGCC
>DASPYC010000214.1:0-7609 GCA_035636955.1 Casimicrobiaceae bacterium | reverse complement strand
GGGCAATAGACCCTTGGCCATCGACATCGGCACATACGGGATTCCGGTCTTCTCGACCAGCGCGCGGATGTCCGCGTCGGCCTGGGCGTAGGCCGCGCCCTTCCCAAGAATGATGAGCGGACGCTTGGCGGTCTTGAGTAGCCCGATCGCGCGCTGAACCGCGTCCGGCGCGGGAATCTGGCGTGGGGCCGGATCGACGACCTTGATCAGCGATCTCTTGCCCACCTCCGCGTCGATCGTCTGCGGGAACAGCTTCGCCGGCAAATCGAGGTAGACGCCCCCGGGGCGGCCGGAGACGGCGGCGCGGATGGCGCGCGCGATGCCGACGCCGATATCTTCCGCGTGCAGCACGCGGAAGGCGCTCTTGCACAGCGACTTGGCGATCGCCAGCTGGTCCATCTCCTCGTAGTCGCCTTGCTGCAGGTCGACGACCTCGCGCTCGCTGGACCCGCTGATCAGGATCATCGGAAAGCAATTGGTCGTGGCGTTGGCCAACGCCGTCAGGCCATTGAGGAACCCAGGCGCTGAGACCGTAAGGCAAACGCCCGGCTTTTGCGTCATGTAGCCGGCGATCGATGCGGCGTAGCCGGCGCTCTGCTCGTGACGGAACGAAATCACGCGCATGCCCGCGGCCTGTGCCTTGCGCGTGAAGTCGGTGATCGGGATACCGGGCAGTCCGAAGATCGTATCGATGCCGTTGAGCCTGAGAGCATCGATGACGAGGTGAAAGCCGTCGGTCTCCTGGAGCTGCGGGGCAGCATCGGTGGCGGCGCCGGCGTCGCGCGTCTTCTGCTTCAGCGTGTCTTCCACGCTCGATGCGGCGGGTCGTGCGGCCGAGCGAGTGGTGACTTCATCCATGGCGTCCTCCGCCTATGACGATTTCGATGTGGTTGCGTCGGCGCTGCGCCGACGCAACCACCGACGCTGCTCCAGCGGGATCGGTGCCGGCTCCGGGGCACAAGACACCCCGCCGACGCGCAGCGTCAACTTCTCTTCCTTCTTCGACTGCCGACGCACAGAGCCACTCCGTCCTATCGACTATAAGGTATGTGATATACCACGCGGCGTCAACGGGGATTTGAGGTCGTGCGGCATCATCCATTAACGCATCGACTCGGCACCCACGCTTCACGCGGATCGACCCGATTCGCTCGAGTCTTTCGCGTGGAAGTCATTGTTGCAGCGCAATAAAGTCGCCTATCGCGGCAACCACTGAGCAGGCTCGTAGCGTGGGTTGGAAGTGGCCGCGCCGTAAAAAGTGACATTGCGACTCGTCGCGCGATCGCATGACTGCCGCGCAATCTCCGCTACAGGACCTGCTCGTATCCAGGCGGTGGTTTTTGGTATATAAGATACGTGACACCACCGGTACCCATGAATCGAGACCCCGCAACCCCGGCGAAGCGCACGCGACGCCGGAGGCTCCGCCGCCCGGATGGAGAAATGACGTCGTGAGCGTCCTGCAAAGCGACCCAGGCAAGGTTGCGACCGAGCCATCGGAGAAGCGGAGAGCGAAGCCGGACGACGGCAACGGCGTGACGAGCGTTCCTCTCGTCCTGCAGCCGATCAACACGAACGTCAGTTTCCGCGACCAGGCGTACGCGGCGCTCAAGCAGGCGATTATCGAAGCCGACATCTATGCCCACGATAAGAAGCTGCGTCTGGATGAACGTCAGCTGTCGCAGTCGCTCGGCGTGAGCCGGACGCCGATCCGCGAGGCGATGACGCTGCTCGAGCAAGAGGGGTTTTTGCGCACGATTCCGCGGCGCGGCATCTTCATCGTGCGCAAGACGAAGAAGCAGATCATCGAGATGATCGAAATGTGGGCCGCGATCGAGAGCATGGCGGCACGCCTCGCCACGCTGAACGCGTCCGACGAAGAAATCGCGGGCTTGCGGCGGATGTTCGGCGAGTTCAGCCATTCGACGCCCGCCGAGCACATCGATGAATACTCAGATGCCAACATCGCGTTCCATCAAGCGATCATCGGACTCTCGGGCTCGCACCTGATGGGCAAGACGATCGAAAACCTGTTCATCCACGTCCGCGCGATTCGGCGTCTGACGATTTCGCAAAGCGATCGCGCGTCGCGGTCGATTGTCGACCACATGCGGATCATCGAGGCGCTCGAGCGTCGCGACACGGAGCTCGCCGAGCGGCTGGTGCGCCAGCACTCGCTCGACCTTGCCGCGTACGTCGAAAGACATTGCGACTTCCTCGAATAGCGTTATCGGTAGGCGAAGCCTCGATGAGTGAAACCGTTGCAGTCGACATTTCTGGGCTTGGCCGCCGCCGTGGTTTGCGCACGCGTCCGAAGGGTCGCGCAGTCGATCCGCAGGGGCTGGCCGAGGTCCGCGCGCTGTTGGGCGATGCGCCGCGACGGCGCGATCTATTGATCGAGTTCCTTCACCGCATTCAGGATGCCCACGGCTGCCTGAGCGCCGTGCATCTTGGCGCGCTTGCGCAGGAAATGCGTCTCGCGATGACCGAGGTCTACGAGGTCGCGACGTTCTATCACCATTTCGACGTTATCAAGGAAGGCGAAGCACCACCGCCCGCAATCACGGTGCGCGTGTGCGAGACGCTGTCGTGTCAGATGGCCGGCGCAGACCGGTTGCGTGAAGAAATCGAAAAACATGCGGGAGGCGATGTGCGCGTTATCGGCGCGCCATGCATCGGTCGTTGCGAGCACGCGCCTGCTGCGGTGGTCGGGCGCCACACGGTAGATAGTGCAACGGGCGACAAGATCGATGCCGCCGTGCGTGCGAAGCAAACAGAAGCGGAATTGCCGACCGCAATCGACTTCGCCGCTTACCGCAAGGGCGGCGGCTACAGGACGTTGCAATCGTGCATCGCCGGTGAGCGCAGCGTAGAAGCCGTCATCGCCGATCTCGAAAACTCGGCACTCCGTGGATTAGGCGGCGCGGGATTTCCGGCGGGACGTAAATGGAAAATCGTGCGCGCCGAGCCAGCGCCACGCTTGATGGCCGTCAACATCGACGAAGGCGAACCCGGAACGTTCAAGGACCGCTACTACCTCGAGCGCGATCCACATCGCTTCATCGAGGGGATGCTGATCGCCGCGTGGGCAGTCGGCATCGATAACATCTACGTGTATCTGCGCGACGAATACGCGGCGTGTCGCGCGCTGCTGACTTGCGAGCTTGCGGCACTCGCCGCTGACCCGCCGTGCCGATTGCCGCGCATCGACCTTCGCCGCGGTGCCGGCGCCTACATCTGTGGCGAAGAGTCGGCGATGATTGAATCGATCGAGGGCAAGCGCGGCATGCCGAGACTTCGTCCCCCGTATGTGGCGCAAGTGGGCTTGTTCGGCCGGCCGACGCTCGAGCACAACATGGAAACGCTCTACTGGGTGCGCGACATTCTCGAGAAAGGTGCAGACTGGTTCGCCGGCCAAGGGCGTCATGGTCGCAAGGGCTTGCGCTCATTTTCGGTGTCCGGCCGCGTCAAGAATCCAGGCGTACATCTCGCGCCCGCCGGCATCACCGTGCGCGAGTTGATCGACGAATTCTGCGGCGGCATGCAGGACGGGCACGCGCTCTACGCATACCTGCCGGGCGGCGCATCGGGGGGAATCTTGCCCGCGTCGATGGACGACATTCCGCTCGACTTCGACACGTTGCAGCCGCACGGCTGCTTTATCGGCTCGGCCGCTGTCATCGTGTTGTCGCAGCATGATCGCGCGCGCGATGCTGCATTGAACCTGATGCGCTTCTTCGCTGACGAATCCTGTGGGCAGTGCACGCCGTGCCGCGTCGGCACGGAGAAGGCCGTTGCGCTGATGGCCGCGCCACAATGGAACGCTCCGCTGCTGAACGATCTGTCGCAAGCGATGGCCGATGCGTCGATCTGCGGCTTAGGCCAAGCGGCGCCGAATCCGATCGCGTGCGTGTTCAAGTATTTCCCACAGGAGCTGGAACCATGAGCGCCGCCGGGCCGCTCCCAAGGCGCGAATTGCTCCCCCTCGGGGGGCAGCGGAGCGGCGAAGCCGCAAGCGTGGGGGCTCATTACCGATGAACGCGCCGCTTGAACCTTGCGTCGCGCAAGAACTCGTGACGTTCAAGTTGAACGGCACCGACGCCGAGGCGCTCCCCGGCGAAACGATCATCCAGACGGCTGATCGGATCGGCGTCGAAATTCCGCGACTTTGCTACAAGCCCGGTTATCGCCCCGACGGCAATTGTCGCGCGTGCATGGTCGAGATCAAGGGCGAGCGCGTGCTTGCGCCGTCATGCTGTCGACGGCCGACGAAGGGAATGGAAGTCGTCAGCGACAGCGCGCGGGCAGTGCACTCGCAGAAAATGATCGTCGAGCTCCTCGCGTCCGACGTGCCGGAACGCGTCTACAAGCCCGATTCGGAGCTCGACTACTGGCGACGCAAGCTCAATGTCGTCAAGCCGCGCTTTCCCGGACGCGCGCAACCGCAGGTCGACAATTCGCATCCGGCGATGTCGGTCAACTTGGACGCTTGCATTCAATGCACGCGGTGCGTCCGAGCCTGCCGCGAAGAACAAGTCAACGACGTGATCGGCTACGCGTTTCGCGGCGCCCGTTCGGCGATCGTGTTCGACATGGGCGATCCGATGGGCGAATCCACGTGCGTCGCGTGCGGCGAATGCGTGCAGGCCTGTCCGACGGGTGCGTTGGCGCCTGCCAAGAACGCTTATCTCAAACCGATCGACAAGAAGGTCGGATCGGTGTGTCCGTATTGCGGCGTAGGCTGCCAGATCACGTACAACATCGCCGGTAACGCGATCATCCATGTCGAAGGACGCGACGGCCCTGCGAATCACGAGCGCTTGTGCGTCAAGGGTCGATTCGGTTTCGACTATGTCGGACATCAGCATCGTCTGACGAAACCGTTGGTTCGCCGACCCGGCGTGGCGAAGACGGCAGACTTTACTGTCGATCCGGCGAATCCCGGCGCCGTGTTCCGCGAAGCGACCTGGGATGAAGCCCTTGCGCTGGCCGGCGGCACGCTTAAACGAATTCGCGATACGCACGGCCCGCGTGCGCTCGCCGGTTTCGGCTCCGCCAAGGGATCGAACGAAGAGGCTTATCTCTTCCAGAAGCTCGTGCGCACCGGCTTCGGTTCGAACAACGTCGACCATTGCACGCGGCTCTGCCACGCCTCGAGTGTCGCAGCGCTCCTCGAAGGTATCGGATCCGGCGCCGTGTCCAATCCTGTGATGGACGTCTTGAAGGCAGAAGTCATCCTTTTGATCGGTGCGAATCCGGTGGTGAACCATCCGGTCGCAGCGACCTGGATGAAAAACGCAACGAAGCGCGGAACGAAGCTGATTCTCGCCGACCCGCGCCGTTCAGAGCTCGCCCGGCACGCGGCTCATTACCTGCAATTCAAGCCGGACACCGATGTCGCGCTGCTGAACGCGATGATGCACACGATCATCGAAGAAGGACTCGCTGCGCAGTCGTTCATCGCCGATCGGACGAGTGGCTACGAGGCGCTCAAAAGCAACGTCCTGAAGTACAGCCCCGAGGCGATGGCGCCGCTGTGCGGCATCGATGCCGAAACGATCCGCAAAGTCGCGCGGCTTTTCGCTCAATCGCGTGCGTCGATGATCCTGTGGGGCATGGGCATTTCGCAGCACGTGCACGGAACCGATAATGCGCGTTGCTTGATCGCGCTCACGATGCTCACGGGGCAGGTCGGGCGGCCCGGCACTGGATTGCATCCGCTGCGCGGACAGAACAATGTCCAGGGCGCCAGCGACGTCGGCTTGATCCCGATGATGTACCCCGATTACCAGCGCGTCGACAGCGCCGACGTCAGGAGTGAGTTCGAGGCGCTGTGGCAGAAAACGCTCGATCCCAAGCCCGGGCTCACCGTAGTCGAAATCATGCACGCGGTTCACGCCGGGCAGATCCGCGGCATGTACATCATGGGCGAGAATCCGGCGATGTCCGACCCCGATGTCCGTCACGCGCGCGAAGCGTTAGCCGAGCTGGAGATGCTCGTCGTGCAGGATATCTTCCTCACCGAAACCGGCTATCTCGCCGACGTGATCCTGCCGGCGTCCGCATTTCCGGAGAAGACCGGTACGTTTACCAATACCGACCGCTCGGTGCAGCTCGGACGGCAGGCGCTCGATCCGCCCGGAGAAGCGCGACAGGATCTATGGATCATCGTCGAGGTCGCCAAGCGGCTCGGCCTCGAGTGGACGTATACCCATCCGCGCGAAGTGTTTGCCGAAATGCGCCAGGCGATGCCGTCGATCGCCGGCATCAGCTGGGAGCGGCTCGAGCGCGACCACGCGGTGACATACCCGTGCACGGGAGACGAAGATCCTGGACAACGCGTGGTCTTCACCGAGCAATTTCCGACCGCGAACGGCAAGGGGCGCTTTGTTCCGGCAAGCATCATCCCGGCGGCGGAACGACCCGACGCCGCGTATCCCTTCGTTCTCATCACCGGCCGCCAGCTCGAGCACTGGCACACCGGAAGCATGACCCGGCGCGCCGAAGTGCTCGACTCGATCGAACCCGTGCCGGTAGCGTCGCTGCATTCGGAAGATCTGCGTTCGCTCGGTGTCCCTCCCGGCGGCATCATCAGCGTGGCGTCGCGCCGCGGCAGCATCGCGCTGGCGGCGCGGGCCGACGACGGCACTCCACGCGGCGCGGTCTTCATTCCATTCTGCTTCTACGAGGCCGCGGCCAATCTGCTTACCAATCCGGTGCTCGATCCCTTCGGCAAGATCCCCGAGTTCAAGTATTGCGCGGTTCGCGTGACCGCGGGCGGCACGCCGAACGCAACGACGGGCTACGAATCGGCGCTAGCTGCAACCGCGCCGTAACGCGCATCGCTTCATCATCAGTCGCGCTCGGTGGCCCGGCGCAGCCGGTCGCGCACGGCGTGCCACTCCGGGCCGTCCGGCGGTGCCTCGATCCAGATTTCATCCGCGGTAAGCGCATCGAGCGCGCGCAGGCTCGCATAGAGTTGCTGCGCGTAGGCGGTGTCATGCGCGGGCGCGTCGA
The DNA here is from genome assembly GCA_035636955.1 of Casimicrobiaceae bacterium. Lineage (GTDB taxonomy): Bacteria > Pseudomonadota > Gammaproteobacteria > Burkholderiales > Casimicrobiaceae > VBCG01. The sequence continues at coordinate 592 of DASPYC010000214.1, read as the reverse complement.
ACCACGTGCCCTCGAAATCGGGCGGCTGCGCGACCGAATGCGCGAGCACCACGATATGCGCGCCCGGATGGGCGAGCTGCGCGAGCGCCGCGGCGAGGTCGGGGGAAGGCATGAGCCGCGCCGGCGTCCGTGGGGCGTAATGCGTCGCAAGCGTGCCTGGTGCACGCGGTGAGCCCTGGGCCGCAGGCGGGAGCGGGCGACCGAGCACACGCGAGAGCTCCGCGACCGACAGCGCACCGGGTCGCAGCAAGCTAGCTTCGCCGTCGGTGAAGGCAACGATGGTCGATTCGATGCCGTGCCGGCAGGGGCCGCCGTCGAGTATCAAGGCGATTTCTTCGCCGAAGTCATCCGCGACGTGCTGCGCGGTCGTCGCGCTGATGCGCCCGAAGCGATTGGCCGAGGGCGCGGCGATGCCCTCGCCGCCGAGCGACGCGAACTGCGCCAGCAGCGCCTGCGCGACGGGATGGCCGGGCACGCGCAGGCCCACGCAGTCCTGCCCGCCGGTGACGATATCTCCAACGTCGCGTGCTCGCGGCAGGATGAGCGTCAGTGGCCCGGGCCAGAAAGCGTCCGCCAGCGCTCGCGCGCCGGG
>DASPYC010000213.1:0-2594 GCA_035636955.1 Casimicrobiaceae bacterium | reverse complement strand
CTCGCACTTTCGCGTTGTCGCGCTCGCGGCGCACACGGTGAAGGCGCGCGATCTGGCGCGTCGCCGTCGAAGGGTCGTACGGGTGCAGCTCGAGATCCACCTTCTCGCTCGGATCGACGTACTTGTTCACACCAATCACCGGCTTTTCGCCACTCGCCTTTCGCAATGCCGTTTGATACGCGAAATCGGCGATGCGGCGCTGGAACCATCCTTCCTGGGTGAGCTTGATCGTGCCCCCGTTCCGATCGACGTAGTCCACGATTTTGAGGATTTCACGCTCGTACTGCGTGGTGAGCCACTCGACGAAGTACGAGCCACCAAGCGGATCCACGACGGCAGGGACACCGGACTCGTCGGCGATGATCTGCTGCGTGCGCAGCGCGATCTTCATCGCCTCCTCGGTGGGAATCGCGAAAGCCTCGTCCATGCCGTTCGTATGCAGGCTTTGCGCACCACCCAACACTGCAGCCAGCGCTTGCAGGCCCGTGCGCACGATGTTGATCTGATGCTGCGGCTTGGTGAGACTCGCCGCTGCGGTCTGGCAATGGAAGCGCAACCGCATCGAATCCGGATTGCGCGCCCCAAAACGGTCGTGCATGATCTTCGCATAGACGCGGCGCGCCGCGCGGAATTTCGCGATCTCCTCGAAGAAGTCCGCTTGGCATACATAGTAGAACGCGAGACGCGGCGCAAACTCGTCGACCTGCAGGCCGGTCTCGAGCACCGCTTCGACGTAGGCAATCAGATTGCACATCGTGAAGGCGGCTTCGTCGAGCGGCGAGGCGCCGGCTTCCGAGATGTGGTAACCCGAGATGTTGATCGGGTTGTAGCGCTTCATGTTCCGCGCGCAATACGCGATGCAGTCGCGCACAATGCGCACCGACGGCGCGATGGGGAACGCCCATTCCTTCTGCGCCTGGTATTCCTTGAGAATGTCCGCCTGGATAGTGCCGGATATCCGATTGAGATCGTACCCGCGCTTTTGCGCAAGCGCGACGTACATCGCCAGCAGGATCCACGCAGTCGGATTGATCGTCATCGATACCGAGATCGCGGTCAGGTCGATTCCGTCGAACAGATGCTCGACATCGGCGAGCGTGTCGATCGCGACGCCCTCGCGACCGACCTCACCTTCGCTCATCGGATGGTCGCTGTCGTAGCCCATCAGCGTCGGCATGTCGAAGTCGGTCGACAATCCGGTTTGACCATTCGCGACCAGGTATTTGAAACGCTGGTTCGTGTCCTCCGCGGTGCCAAAGCCAGCGATTTGCCGCATCGTCCAGAGCCTGCCCCGATACATCGTCGGGTAAGGTCCTCGCGTGAAGGGAAACTGGCCGGGCAGCCCGATGTCGGAAAGCGGCGTGTCCGCGAGATCGAGCGCGGTGTAGGTGCGCTTGAGAGGGAAGCCCCCGAGCGTCGCGAACTGCGTTGCGCGTTCGGGTGCGCGCTCGACAAAATCCGCCACTTCTTTGCGCTCCCAAGCTTCTACCTGCGCGGCGAGCGCTTCGCGGGCGCGTGGATCGAGCGCGCCGTGCGCGTCGATTGTCGAATCGTTCATACGTCGTCTCCGATCTGCAGCTGTTGCAACCATCGCACCGCCGCTGCGTGTGGCGACAACTTGCGCTCCTTGAGCGCGGCCAGCAGCACGTTCATCGTTTGATCGCGATTGCGCAGGAACCGTTCGCGCAGGATCTCTTCGCTCGCCTTCAGCATCCGGCGCTGCGCGATTGCAGCGCGGCGCTGCTCGATGGCACCGGTCGAATCCAGCATGCGCTTGTGATCGTCGATCGCCGCAAGCAGCGCGTCGATGCCCTCGTTGCGCGCCGAGCTTGTCGCCACGACCGGCACCTGCCAGGCGTAGGCCTTGCCCTGCGTAAGCGACAGTCCGAGCGCGAGCATCGCCTTGAGGTCCGTCATCGTGCGATTCGCCTCGGGTTTGTCGCATTTGCTGATCACGTGCACGTCGGCGATTTCCAGGATACCCGCCTTGATCGCCTGGATATCGTCACCCAGGCCGGGGGCGGAAACGACGACAGTCGTATGCGCCGCGCGCGCTACGTCGACCTCGTCCTGCCCTGCGCCGACCGTTTCAATGAATACCAAGTCGTAGCCTGCGGCGTCGAGGACGTCGACTGCTTCCAGCGTTCCACGTGCAAGCCCACCGATCGTGCCGCGTGTGGCCATGCTACGCACGAATACGCCCGTATCACCCGCGAGCTCGCCCATGCGGATGCGGTCGCCGAGAATCGCGCCCCCTGAGAAAGGGCTCGACGGGTCGATCGCGACGATGCCGACCTTGCGCCCGGACTTGCGCACCACGGCGGCCAGCTTGCAGAGCAGCGTCGACTTCCCGCTGCCCGATACACCGGTAATGCCGACGACGTGCGCGCAGCCCGCATGAGCGAACATCGCATCGAGCGCGGGGCGCGCTTCGTCGCTGCCCGCTTCCGCGCGCGAGAGCATGCGTGCAATCGCCCTGATCTCGCCGCGCAGCACGCGATCAGCGATTTCCATGGAAGACGCGCCGATTGGCATCGCTTGCCTGAGCCGTGACGAAATGTGGGGCGGTAGTGCCAGCGCTCGCCTAACGCCGT
>DASPYC010000212.1:0-3016 GCA_035636955.1 Casimicrobiaceae bacterium | reverse complement strand
CGCAAAGGACAAAACGAAGCGTTTCGCGTGGGCGTCGCGATCGGCGATCAAATTCTCGACATCAGCGCGGCGCAAACCGCGGGCGCTTTTTCGGGTCCGGCCGCGCGCGCGGCCGCGGCATGCGAGGCGCCGGCACTCAATGCCTTCATGGCGATGGGTCCGGCGTCGTGGTCGGCATTGCGTCTCGCCTTATCGCAAATTCTGCGACAACATTCGGCGCTCGCGGACCGGCTGCATGGCTGTCTCGTTGCACAGAATCACGCCGAGCATGCGCTTCCTGCGCACATCGGCGATTACAGCGACTTTTACGCGTCGATCCACCACGCGACGAGCGTCGGCAAGCTGATGCGCCCCGACAATCCGCTGCTGCCGAACTACAAGTGGGTGCCGATCGCCTATCACGGTCGCGCGTCGTCGATACGTGTTTCGGGCTACCCATTTCATCGTCCGGTCGGACAGCTGCTTGCGGCGGGCGCGCAAGCCCCGGTGCTGGCCCCATCCAAACGGATCGATTACGAACTGGAGCTTGGCGTTTTCGTCGGCACCGGCAATGAACTGGGAACACGTATTCCGATCGGCGAAGCGGAAGCGCACGTGTTCGGGCTTTGCCTGTTGAATGACTGGTCGGCGCGCGATATTCAAACGTGGGAATACCAGCCATTGGGCCCGTTTCTGGCAAAGAGCTTCGCGACAACGATCTCGCCCTGGATTGTGACGCTCGAGGCGCTGGCACCCTATCGCTCGCCATGGGATCGCTCGAACGGCGATCCGCAGCCGCTGCCTTATCTCGATTCGCCGGTCGTGCGAAACGCCGGCGCCATCGACATCGAGCTCGAAGTTCTTATCGAGACCGCACGGATGCGCGATGCGGCCGAAGCGCCGCAAAGATTATCGCGATCGAATTTCCGGCACGCGTATTGGAGCGTCTTCCAGATGGTGACGCATCACACGGTGAACGGCTGCAATCTTGCACCGGGCGATCTGTTCGGGAGCGGGACCCAATCGGGTCCGACATCGGCCGAGGCCGGATCACTCCTGGAACTCACGGTGGGCGGAAAAAAGCCGATTACGCTTGCGAACGGCGAAACGCGGTCGTTTCTCGACGACGGCGATACAGTGATCATGCGCGCCTGGTGCGAAAAACCGGGTTACGTTCGCATCGGCTTCGGCGAGCTCGCAGGACGCGTGCTGCCCGCAGCAGTCGCGTGAGTCGTTCGCACGCAAAACATCATCAGCGTTGCGACTCGGGCAGATCGTCTGCGCGACGGCTGCGTTGCCGACGCTTCTCCAACCCGGTGTGCCGGCCGAACATCCCGCGATCCGCAATACGGCGCGGGCCCGCGCGCCGATCGGCGTAATGACGGTAAACGCACTTGCAGCGCCAAGGCGACGTGCAATCCGGAAGCGGAATCGGAGGTGCTTCGGCCGCGATAAAGCGCCTTCCCTTTATTCGTAGCGCCGGCGGGCAAGCTGTAGTGCCACCGACCACGCCGACGGCATGCCACGGTTCCTTTGGCGCTATCCGAGCACTCGGCGCCGGCTTGGTCTTCATTGGATGGAGCATCAAAGTAACGTGGCGGTCTGCCAATACCTGTCGTTCTAGAGATGTTGTAGGAATACTCCGATATACGTTGACACGCAAATGTTCTGTAGCCCACTAGTCGTCCACCGGCACCTCGATATCGAGCAACGGCGCGTACTGCTGCGAACCGAAAATATCGGGGTCACCGGGGCTGCCGCTCGGCTCCAAGCGATAAATCGTGAATTTGATGGCGTTCGCCGGATCGAACTCGACGAAATCGGAGATGCGATCAGGCGAAATGCCATATAGCTTTGCAACCGTTTCTCGCGTCAGCACGCGCGACTTTTTCACGCGCTCGTACGGCGCGCGGTCGGTGAAGATGACGTCGAACGTGATTTTGTCGACGCCGGCATTCTTGCTCCGAACGGTCTTGGCAATTTCCGCGAGCTTTTGCGTTTTCATCGCGCGCTAGATTCCCGCGGCAGTCATATGCGTCGAAAACAACTCGAGCGGGTGGCTGCACCGAAGCGTGTGATTAAGCGTCCAGCGGTAAGCGGGACTTGCGCGCAAGACTTCATCGAGCGCGAAAGCGACCGAGCCCGCCGAGCCTTTGACATCGGGCAGTCGCGCGTAAAACATTTGCCGCGTGCCGATCATGCAAACTTCTTCGGCCATCGCCGCTGTCGGCGCTACGCCTTGAACCAAAATGCAGAGCTCGTGCCCGGGTCGGTCTTTCATGGGCTCGAGCGCGCCCATGACCCCGTTCCGCCCATAGACGATGTAGTGCAACTCGTAGCCGGTATCCCCGAACCGCTCGCGCACCTGCGTTCGCGCCCAGCCGATGACGTCGTCGACGTGCGCGATCGTGTACGGGTCGCGAATGCCAACCAGTCCGACGTAGCGCTCTCCGATCTTGCCGGCACCTTCCAGCTTGACGCGGAATTCGGCTGCCGGCACAAACTGCGCGCCCGTGATGCGCGCCGTTCTGGCATCGACTTGTTCGTAATGACACTCCGACATGTCTAGCGTGCCGCCGGCGACGTATTCGAAATACGGATTGGAGCGCTCGTACATCGCATGGCCCGCCACCGATGCGACTGTGCAACGTTGGCCGGGGTGCATCGCAGTAACGCGCACGTCGTCGTCGGTCACCTCGCCAAGCACGGTCTCTTTGCCGCCGTAGGGCTCGGCGCAAAACGACGCGCATTCGAGGACTTTCCCAAGGTAATACGCATGGCGCTCGGGAAAGCCATGATGGATCGCCGGCGCCGCGAACACGCAGCAGTCGCTACTGCGGCCACCGATGATGACGTCGGCGCCCTGTTGCAGCAGGTCGATGAACGGATGCACGCCGGCCATTGCAACGATTCGTTCGGTGGCATCCAGATCGGATTCCGTTAGCGCCTGGTGCGCGTCCAGTCCCTCGACCGGCGTCCCATCGCGCATGCGCCGGCGCAGATCGGCTTTGTCGATTTCGGAATAGAAATACCCGAC
>DASPYC010000211.1:0-11793 GCA_035636955.1 Casimicrobiaceae bacterium | reverse complement strand
CCGTTCAAGCCACGCGCGCTCACCCGCTGGGGCGTTCGGCGGACGATCGCGAACTTCGTCCGGTGCGCAACGCTTGCGCAGCGCGCCGGCTACGACGGCGTAGAGATCATGGGGTCCGAGGGCTACCTGATCAATCAATTCATCGCGCCCCAAACCAATTTTCGCGACGACGAATGGGGCGGAACGTTCGACAATCGAATTCGTCTTGCGGTCGACATCGTGCAGCGCACGCGCGAAGCCGTTGGACGCGAGTTCATCATCATTTATCGGCTGTCGATGCTCGATCTGGTTGAGGGCGGCAGCGCCTGGGACGAGGTCGTGACATTGGCGGAGCGCGTCGAAGCGGCGGGCGCAACGATCATCAACACCGGCATCGGCTGGCACGAGGCGCGCATTCCGACGATTGCGACGATGGTGCCGCGCGCGGCGTTCGCATGGGTGACACGTCGCTTGAAGGGCGCGGTTTCGATTCCGCTGATTGCGACCAATCGCATCAACGACCCGGCGGTGGCGGAAGAGATCATCGCGCGGGGCGACGCCGACATGGTGTCGATGGCGCGGCCGTTCCTCGCCGATCCCGCGTTCGTGACCAAAGCGGCGGAAGGACGCGCCGACGAAATCAATACGTGCATCGGCTGCAACCAAGCCTGCCTTGATCATATCTTCGAGCGAACGATCGCGTCGTGCCTCGTCAATCCGTTCGCGTGCCGCGAGACCGAGTTGAAATGCGTTCCGACACGCAAGCGACGCAAGATCGCGGTCGTGGGTGCGGGTCCGGCAGGTCTCGCGGCAGCGACGGTCGCCGCGGAACGCGGACACGATGTCACGTTGTACGAAGCCGCCGGTGAAATTGGCGGGCAGTTCAATCTGGCGAAGCGTATTCCCGGCAAGGAGGAATTTGCGGAGACGCTGCGCTATTTCCGCGCGCGGCTTGCGCGATTCGGCGTCAACGTGCAATTGAACCGTCGCGTCGTGGCCGATGAACTATGCCGTTTCGACGAGGTGATCGTGGCGACCGGCGTCGTTCCGCGCCGTCCGGCAATTCCCGGCATCGACCATCCGAAAGTCGCAAGCTATGTCGACATCATCGAAGGACGCAAACGCGCCGGCGAGAAGGTTGCGATCGTAGGCGCAGGCGGTATCGGATTCGATGTCGCCGAGCTTCTTACGGCCGTCGATAAAGTCGATGGGCACACGAGCGACGGCCGACGCGACGACCCGTCGATCATGGCCTTTCGCGACGAATGGGGAATCGACGCCGACTACAAGCTGCGTGGCGGGCTCAAGCCGGCGCGCGTGGACGTTTCGCCGCGACGACTATGGCTGCTGCAGCGCAAAGACGCGAAAGTTGGCGCCGGCCTTGCGAAAACGACGGGCTGGATTCGGCGGACGCTCCTTCGCAAGCGCGGCGTTGCGATGATTGCCGGCGTCGAATACCAGCACATCGACGACGCGGGGATTCACGTCAACGTCGATGGCCAGCCGCAGCGCTACGACGTCGACACGATCGTGATTTGCGCGGGACAGGAATCGCGGCGCGATCTGGTGCCTGATCTAGAACGGCTGGGCATCAAAGCGACGGTGATCGGCGGCGCCGACGTGGCGTTGGAGCTCGACGCAAAGCGCGCGATCGATCAGGGGACGCGCGTCGCGTTGGCGTTGTAATTCGATCATTTTCGTTCCTCTTCGCGCGCGAGCGCCGCGGCGCGTTTCAAATCGTCGACGAGTGCGCGCATCAACGTTTCCTTCGCGTCGTCGTCCGGCGCGCGCAGCACGGCGGACGGGTGATAAGTGGCAAAGATGCGCGCACCCGCTGAATGGTGTAGATCGCTCTCACGCGCCGCGGTGATCGTCACACGCGTGCCGGTCACCGCGCGTAGCGCCGTCGCGCCCAACGCGACGATGACTTTAGGACGAACGGCGCCGATTTCGCGCTCCAGCCACTCGTTGCACGCGGCCATCTGTCGCTGCGTCGGCGTCTTATGGATGCGGCGCTTGCCGCGCGGCTCCCAGCTGAAATGCTTGACCGCGTTGGTGAGGTAGAAATCGGCGGTCGCGATGCCGGCCTCGCCGAGAAGTCGTCGCAGCAGCTTGCCGGCAGGTCCGACGAAGGGTTTGCCTTGCCGATCCTCATCATCGCCGGGCACCTCGCCGACGAGCATCAACCGAGCCTTGCGCGAACCTTCACCGGCTACGCCCTGCGTCGCGCGCTCCCACAACTCGCAGCGGCGGCATGCGTCGATGTCACTTTTTTCCGGTAGTGGCTCGACCGGCGGCTTGGTCATCGCGTGCCTCCTCGAATAGCGATGCGGCTCGCTAACTGTGAATCGCCCGGCGGCCCCGAGTTCCGTGGCGCGCCAATTCTTGTGTGCACCGCCTCGCAAGGGATTGCGGTCACTCGGACACTTTTCGCTGCGCCCAGCGCGCCACACCCGCGAGGTCGCGGAACTCGTCGACCGAACGCGCCTCAACGTCGTCGAAGCGCTCGCGCAGCATGCGTGAGAGCGCGCGGCCGGGCCCGAGCTCGACGAATACACGACATCCTCGCTCGTGCAACGTGTCCAAACATTGCACCCATTCGACTGTCTGGGAGATCTGCGCAGACAGCGTCCCAATCGCGCGGTCGCGGGTCGTGACCAAGCCGGCGTCGACGCCGGCAATAACCGGTACTGGCGTCGCCTTCAATGTCGAACCGTCGAGCGCGATTTGAAACTGGCCCGTCGCCGCGGCGAGGAGCGGCGTGTGCGATGCAATGCCGACGCGCAGATCGGTAAGCTTGGCACCCACCCGTTCGCAGCGCTCCCAAATTCGATCGAGCGCCGTGTCGCTGCCGCCGACAACGAATGCGTCGTCGGCTGTTACGATCGCGATGAACGCGTGGGTCGCTTCGCATAGAGCACGCAATGCCGTCCGTGAGAGACCGCGAATGCCGATCAGCCGTCCTGGGTTTGCAGCGGCTGCAGCGTCCATTGCGGTGGCGCGCGCACGCGCAAGACGGACGACTTCGGCGGTGCCGAGCGCGCCGCTGACCCCGTAGCAAGCGAGCTCGCCGACGCTGTAACCCGCAAGTGCCGCCGGTTCGGGCAGATGGCTTCGCAACAGTGTCCACTGCGCGAGCTGCGAAATGCAGATCAACGGCTGCGCGATCGCATTGCGGAAAATCGCGTCGCCTTGCCGGAGCCATTCGCGGGGATCCTCGCCGAGCGATTGCGCGGCGTCGTCGATCACGCGCGCGCTTTCGGCGTGTGCGCCGACTTGATCAAAGAGTGCCGGGTGCTGGGCGCCCTGACCCGGGCACAGCACGGCAAGCGTCATCGGATCGTTTGCTGAATCTCGTGGACGAACATTGTGGCCGCGAGAAGATCGGCGGAGCCGCCCGGAGACAGGCGTCGCGCGATGAATTCGCGGTGGATGGCTTCAGCGCGTGCAAGAGCGTCGTTCGCAAGCACATCGCCTGCGTCTTTGAACTCGCGCGCGCGGCGGTGCACGAACGCAAGCCCTTCCACACCCCCGCGATGAAGAAGATTCGTGTCGTCCAAATGCGCAAGCAGTGCAAAAAACGCCGAAATGCGCGCGTGGCGCTCATCGCAACCGCGCGCGAGTGCGCTCCGCAATGCCGGAAGTGCAACGTCGAAAACCGCGGGAAAGGCGCACCGCGCCTGGTCGCGCGCACCGCCGACGCCATAGCGGTTCCTTGCTCGCATTCCATGGGAGGCCGGTAAAGGCGGGGGTCGCGCCGCCATCAGCGCCGCGCTCCATCGAGCGATCAACACACGCCGCAGCGTTGCATCATCCGGTATTTCGCCTCTGGCATGGGTTCGCGCAGCGGCCGCGCACAGAAGACCCAGCGCGAAAATAGCGCCGCGATGCGTATTGACACCGCCGGTCGCAACGAGCATTCGTGACTCCGCGTCTATACCAAGGCGGCGCAGCGTCTCGAAGGGTGCAGCGGTTGCGCCCGCTTGCGCGATCTCCATCCAATAGCGTGACAGCGCAAACAAGCTGCGAACGAATGTGTCCGCATCCATGTCCGCATGAGCGCCGCTGTCGCGGAGGCTGACGAGTCCCGGTTTCGGATACAGCACGAGCTCATGCCAAAGGCTCCGCATCGCGGCGCGTGCAATTGCATGATTGCCATCCGCGAGGCGCGCTCGATGCGCGGCCGGCACGGCAATGAACGCCGCCTTCACGCCGGCACGCGGTCGAGTTGCTCGGCGAGCGCGGTCTTTGGGACCAGCGCCGCCCGCGTCAGGCTCTTCGCCAGGACGCGTTCATCGGACGTCGCCCATTCGCGCCATGCCACCGCACCGCCGCCGGGAAACACGATTTCACCGTCGAGACGAACAGGCGTTTGGCGCTCGAAGCGCTCGAACAACGCGAGCGCTGTGTCGAGCTCATCCCTATTCGCTGGCTCAACGAGCACGTCGATATCGGACCGCTCGTGAAGGTAGACGAGTCCGGTCTGCGTCTGCCAGGCAGCAGATCCGAAGACCCGCAGCGTGACGCCTGTGCTGGCTGCGTCACGGGCGAGTGGCCCTAGAGCGCGTTGCCATGCGGGTTCCATCGCCGCGACGACATCGTCGAGTGCGAGCGGCCGTGCCTGCGCCTTAACGCCGTCGCTCGTGATCTTGAACTTGAGCCGTCCTTTGCCAAGCGCCGGAGGGAGCGCGAGCCCGACGCTAATGTTCTCGTCTGCGCAAAAGGATCCACCATCGTCGGGCCGGCGCACGACCAACGGCCACCCTCGCGCGGACCAAAGCCCGATCGCGGCACGCGCGGTCGGGTCGCGAGCGCCGTCGGCCATCGAAGCCCACGCAAACGCCGTCGGCCACACGCGCATGTGCCGGGCGAGCACAATCCCGTCGTAGATTGCAGTCATTCGCTGGCCGCCCGCTCAGCAATCATAGCGGCGAGCTTGCGGCCGCCGCGCGCACGTCCGAGCTCGCGACGCGTGTCGATCGTTGCAGCATCGCGCAGCGCGGCCAGCAGGTGCGCGGCGAGATCGCCATCCCAAAGTGCGTCGATTGCGCCCATCTGCACGTAGTTTTCCGCGCCGGGTGCGAACACGGGCGATGTCGCGGCCAACGCGCGCAGGCGCTCTTCCGGAAGCCGCGTCACGCGCGCCATCGCGGGAAGATTCATCACGCGTATTTCCGCCGCCGGCAGCGCAGCGCATAGATCGGCCATCATGCCGCTCGCGAGAAAGCCGCCCGACAGCGCTTGATCGTAGACCAGCGCCAACACGCGATGACCCCGGGCTCGCGCGACCTCGACGCATTGCGCGAGATGCGCCATGTACCGATGGATGCCGAGCAGTTCGTCGCGATGCCGCAATCGTTGACCTTGCGTATCGACGAGAAACAGGATCGGACGTGCGGGATGATCGCGCACCGTGGCGACCACGCGCTTCGCCATCGCCAGCGTCAGCTCGACACCGATCTCGGCATGGTTTGTCGATCCCACGACCGCGAACACCGTATCGCCGCAATGCCCGGTACCGGACAACAGATTGCCGGTCGCGACAATATCGTGACCGCGGTCGAAAAGGCCTTCGGCGACAGCATGCCAATCCATCCGTGTCTTCCTACGCTGCGCGCAAGCGCTTCGAGAGTGCGATCAACGCATCGGTCGCGAGAAGGGGCACGTTCGCCGGCTTGTCGAAGCCGAGATCACGCCAGATGTCCTCGCCGTCGGTGTAAGCGCCGAAGCGTTCGAGGCGCTGATCGAGCATTCGCTGCTCGCGTTCGACCGCCGCAAGGTCGAGCTTTTCACCTTTGCGCAGTGCTTGTGCGAGCGCGGACCGAAACGCAGCCTGACGATCGTCGACTAGCGTTGCGCAATCTCCAAGCAGGAAACGGTGCTTGCCGCCTACGGTGCGCCAGACGAGCGCGCGGTCCAGCGAATCGAACTCCTCGACGCCGTGCGCTGTTTCGATCACTTCGGGGCCTGAGAGGCCCAAGCGGCCTTCCTCGGACATGACGATGCTCGTGCAACATCCGGCGGCGATACCCATGCCGCCGAAGCAGCCGAACTTTCCGCCAATCGCAGCCACGACCGGAATTCCGCGGACGCGCGTCGCGCAGATCGCGCGAATCACTTCGGATACCGCGATCAGGCCGGCATTGGCCTCCTGCAACCGCACGCCGCCTGACTCGATCAGCAGCACGACGCCGGCAACGCGATGCGTTTTAACGCGCTCGAACAATCCGACGATCTTCGCGCCCTGAACTTCGCCGACGGCGCCGCCCATGAAACCGCCTTCTTGCGCAGCGACGAGAACAGTCAGCCCTTCCAGCATGCCGCTGCCGATCACGACGCCATCGTCGAATGCTACTGGCAGATCGAGCGCCGTGAGATGGGGCGACAGCGTTCTCGCCGTCGGCGGCAAGATCTCGCGCCACGATCCCGTATCGAGAATGCCGGCGATGCGCTCGCGTGCGGTCGCTTCGTAATAGCTTTGCATGGTCAGGTCGGAGCGCTTCGCGTGAATGCTTCGATCGCCTGATCGAGCCGCAACGAGACGATCGCGGGCGTTGCACCGGCGTCATTGATCGAAATACGAATGCCGCCCAAGCGATGGCGCTCGAAGAAGTCGGCCATGACCGCCTGCCAGACGTCACCAAAACCATTCGCCGCCGTGCTGATTTCAATTGCACACGCGTCGGTTTGCGGCGCCGGCTCGATCAGAATTTCCAGATTGCCCGACGCGACGACGCCGACGATGCAAGCGTTCGACACGGCGGCGCGATGGCCGCCGTCGAATCGGAATTGCAATCGTTCCATCATTCGCGCCGCAGGGCCGCCCCAAGGCGCGAATGCTCCCCCGTTGGGGGCAGAGTGCAGAGCGTAGCGGCGAAGCCGCAAGCGTGGGGGTTCAACATTTTCACCAATTACGAAACCGCTTCGGCGGTTGGTAAAGGCCACCCGACGCGCGCACAAGATCCTTGATCGACCGCGCCGCAAGGAGATCCCTGGTCGCTTCCCGCTTGTCGATGCCGAGATCTTCGGCACGACGGATCACGCCGCGTTCGCGCAACTTCGCAACCGCGCCGCGGTCGCGTTTCAAGCCGACAGCCGTATAGCCGGCGACACCGCGAATCGCCTGCTCGCGTTCGGCGGCGTCGCGACACAACAGCAAATTGGCAATCCCCTCCTCGGTCAGAATGTGCGTGACGTCGTCACCGTAGATCATGATCGGCGGCAATGCCATTCGTGCCGACTCGGCCAAGTCCCACGCATCGAGCCGTTCGACGAACGCCGGCTCCATGTGCTCGCGAAACGTCTCGACCATCTGCACGACGAGCTTGCGTCCGCGCGGCGCTGCGCCATTGCCGCGATGCGCCTCGGTTCCGGCTGTGAGCCATGCTTGCGTCGCGTGGCGTCGGCCGCGCGCGTCGGAGCCCATGTTCGGGGCACCGCCGAATCCGGCGATCCTTCCGAGCGTTGCGGTCGAGCTGTTGCCGCCGAGATCGATTTGCAGCGTCGAGCCGATGAACATGTCGCAGGCGTAATGCCCGGCCATCTGACAGAACGCACGGTTGCTGCGCATCGACCCGTCGGGGCCGGTGAAGAAAATGTCGGGCCGCGCGCGGATGTAATCCTCCATTCCCAGCTCGGATCCGAACGAATGCACGGATTCGACAAAACCCCCTTCGATGGCCGGGATCAGCGTCGGATGGGGATTCAAAGCCCAATAGCGGCAAATTTTCCCGCGCAAGCCCAATGCTTCGGCGTAAGTCGGTAACAACAGTTCGATCGCGGCAGTGTCGAAGCCGATGCCGTGGTTCAGCCGGTTGACGCCGTATTCGGCATAGATTCCTTTGATGGCCATCATCGCCATCAGCACCTGGATCTCCGAGATCATCGCGGGATCGCGCGTGAAGAGCGGTTCGATGTTGTGCGGCGTAGGGCTTTGGACGACGAAGTCGACCCAATCCGATGGAATGTCAATCCGCGGCAACACGTCGACCAATTCGTTCACCTGCGCGATGACCAGACCGCTTTTGAACGCCGTCGCTTCGGCGATGACCGGCGTGTCCTCGGTGTTCGGCCCCGTATACAAATTGCCGTCGCGGTCCGCTGCCTGTGCGGCAACGAGTGCAACGTCGGGCGTGAGATCGATGAAATAGCGGCCGAACAATTCGAGGTAGGTATGGATCGCACCGATCGCGATTTGACCGTTGCCTGCCAGTTTCGCGAGACGCGCCGCCTGCGGACCGGAAAATGAAAAATCGAGCCGCGACGCGATGCCGCGCTCGAACACGTCGAGATGCTCGGGCAACGCGAGCACCGACTGGACGATGTGCAGATCGTGGACGCGCGCGCGGTCGACATCGATCAGCGCACGCGCGAGAAAATCGGCCTGCTTCTGGTTGTTGCCTTCGATGCAGACGCGATCGCCGGCCTCGATCGCTTCTTCGAGCAGCGCGACGATCGCATCGGCGTCGACCAGCTTGCCGGTGAGGCGCGTCCCCAGGCGCGTAGCGGCACGTTCGAGTCGGCTCGCACGCCGCTGCGCGCGCTTGTTCCAAATTCGCGGTGGCGCCGTGCGCGCATTCATCGCGAGCTCATCACCCAATTCGGGAATCCCGTGGCGATTCCCGGAAAGATGCAGATCAAGAAGATCGCGACGAACATCAGTGCGACGAAGGGCATGACACCCCACACGACGTCGCGCAGCGGGATATCCGGTGCGATGTTTTTGATGACGAAGATATTGAGACCGACCGGCGGATGGATGAGCCCCATCTCCATGACGATTGTCATCAGCACGCCGAACCAGATCAAGTCGAAGCCGGCAGTCTTGAGCGGCGGAAGGATAATCGGCGCGGTCATCAGGATGATCGACACCGGCGGCAGGAAGAATCCGAGGACGATCACCATGAACAAGATGGCGGCGAGCAGGAACCACTTCGACAATTGCAGATCGACGATGCCCTGCGAAGCGGATTGGCTGATGTGCAGATAGCTCATCACGTAGGAAAAGAGGAGCGACATGCCGATGATGAACATCAGCATCGTCGATTCTTTAAGGGTTGCGCCGAGAATCGGCCGCACGTCCTTCGGTCGCCAGACGTGATAGACGACGGCGATCAAAAGAAGCGCGAGCACCGCACCCAGGCCCGCGGTCTCCGATGGCGTCGCATAGCCGCCGTACAGCGCGACCATCACGCCGATCAGCAGAATGACGAACGGCAACACCCGCGGAAGCATCTCGACTTTCTCGTGCAACGTGTATTGCTTCTGCTCGAGATACGCCGACGCCGTGCCCGCGCGCGTGAACGCGGTGTGTGCCGCTGCATATTCCTTCCGGTAACGGTAGGCGGCATAGAGTGCGAACAGCGCGACGAGCAGTAAACCCGGGCCGATCCCCGCAAGAAACAATCGGCCGAGCGAAACCTCGGCTGCGACCGCGTAGAGAATCATCGTGATCGACGGCGGCAGCAGGATGCCGAGCGTGCCGCCGGCGGCGATGATGCCGGCCGCGAATCCCGGCGAGTAGCCGCGCTTGCGCATTTCCGGAATGCCCGCGCTGCCAATCGCGGAGCAGGTTGCGGGACTTGAACCTGCCATTGCCGCGAACAGCGCGCAGGTGAAAACGTTGGCGATGCCAAGCCCGCCCGGGATGCGCTGCATCCACGCATGCATTGCGAGGTAGAGATCGCGGCCCGCGTCGGAGCGACCGATTGCCGCGCCTTTGAGGATGAAGAGCGGAATTGACAGAAGCGTAATGCTCGCCATTTCCTCGTAGACATTTTGCGTGACCGTATCGAGCGACGACGCCGGCATGAACACCGCCATGAACAAGATCGCAACGAACCCGAGCGAGAACGAGATCGGCATTCCCGAGAACATCACGATCAGCGTCACTCCGCCGAACAGCAGTCCGAGGGAAAGTACGCTCATGCTGGTCGCCGCTCCCTTCCCGCAAAGTACGCCGCCAACTGCAGCGCAATCTGGACGACGAGGAGCGTCATTCCGAACGCCATCAGGCCGTACGGAATCGTCAGCGGCGGCGAGAACGTCGACGATGTCGTCATCTTGTCGACCCAGGCTTCGTGAAACAGCGTCCACGATTTCCAGGCGAAGAACGCGCAAAACGCGAGGGTCATGACGTCGACGATGACGACCCGCACCCGATTGACTGACGGCGGAAGAATCGATGCCACGGCTTCGATGCCGATATGACCGCGCTGCGCCTGAACCCATGCGCCTGCCAGAAAGACGGCGCCGACGATGGAAAATACGGCGACCTCGTCCTGCCAATCCGTTGCCGCGCGAAACAAGTAGCGCGAGAACACGCTGTAGGTCAGCACGAACGACGCGACGAGGAGCGCGATCATGCCGAAGACGGCCATCAGCTTGTTGACGCCGCTCATCGCGCGCTCGAGCACGCCCAGCGTTCCCTCGTGGATCGCCGGCTGCCTTTCGACGGCGCCTTCGAGGTCGATGTCCGGGTTCACTGGACCCCTAAGATAGCGGCGCTCACAAGACCTTCTGAGCCAGCGCTAACAGCTTCGCGCAGTTCTCGTTCTTGTCGGCGAAGTCCTTCCACACCGGCTTCGCGATCGTCTGCCACTTCGCAAGCGTCGCATCGTCCAGGTCGGACACTTTCGCGCCGGCCTTTGTGTAGACGTTGGCGACGGCGATGTCATCTGCCTTCGCGCTGTCGACGGCGAATTTCTCGAGCTCGGCACCGACGGCCATGATCGCGTCCTGCTGCGGCTTCGGCAGTTTATCGAACACCTGCTTCGACATCATCAACGGCTCGAACATGAACCAGTACGATTTGCCGCGGCCGCTGGTCAGGAACTTCGATACTTCCTCGAGGCGGAAGGAAATGAGACTCGTCGATGACGTGAGCGCGGCGTCCATCGCGCCGGTCTGCATCGCCGCATAAATCTCGTTCGAAGGCAGCGAAAGAACCGATGCGCCGGCGTCCTTGAACATCATGTCCATCTCACGGCTGCCGCCGCGCACCTTGGTGCCCTTCGCGTCGTCGGGAGTGACGAGCGGCCTCGAACGGCTCGCGACACCACCCGCCTGCCATATCCAGGTCACGACGATCACGCCTTTCTCCGCCAAAACCTGCGACAGGAATTTGCCGATCTCGGCGTTCTTCCATTTGCTGCCGACATCGTATGACGGGACGAGCGCCGGCAGGAGACCAATGTTCGTTTCGGGGACTTCGCCCCCCGCATAGGACAATGGGACCAGCGACAAATCGAGCGCGCCGCGCCGCAATGCGCTGAACTGGGAGTTCACCTTGACGAGCGACGAATTCGGATAAATGTCGAACTTGAGCGCGCCGTTCGTGCGCTTTTCGACGTCGGCCGCGAACTTGCGCACGAGGCGATCACGGAAATCGCCTTGATCGATCGTTCCGCCGGGAAACTGGTGGGAGATCTTCAGCGTCGTGGCGCTTTGAGCAAACGCGTTTGAACCGGCAAACGCGAGCGGCAGCGTGGCGATGGCGCCCGAGACCAGGCGACGGCGAATGACGTTCATGGTGTCCTCCTCAGTGGATTGGTGCGGCAGGCTGGCATGCAGGGTCTCTTGTTTTGTATACAAAAAGAATAGGGTGATTCGAGGGGAGCGTCAAGCATAGCTGCCGAGCGCTGCGCACGAACCCCGCAGTCGCCAACTATTAGAGGCGTTATACAAACCCTATTGACTTCGTATCTCTTTGAGAATAGTTTGCATACAAATGCGGGTAGGTATGAGCCCGTGATGCATAAAGCCGAATACACAACACTTCGGCGTATTAGGAGGGGTTCCGCAAATGCACTGTAA
>DASPYC010000210.1:0-3639 GCA_035636955.1 Casimicrobiaceae bacterium | reverse complement strand
CCGGCACGGGAAACGCACGCCGAGGTCGCCGCATCCAAAGCGACGACAGCCCCAGCGACGAGCCCGGCTCCCCCGACGGCGCACGCCGACGGCGAGGAACGTCGGGAAGGCGGGCGCAGACGGCGCGGTCGCCGCGGGCGTGGTGGTGATCGTGCGGAGCGCGCATCGGTTGTTGTCGCGACGCCTGAATCGACCTCGCGCGAGCGGATTAGCGAGGTAGAAACGGACATCAACGCAGTAGACGTTTCAGCCGCGGGTATCCTAGCAGCGAAAGAGCGGACTGTTGCTTCACATGTCGTCGAAACTGAAGAGCGTGCAAACATCGACGCCGAGTCGAACGCTCGCGTTTCGGCACCGACAGTAGAAATGCCGCCAGCGCTTGAACCGGAACGTGCAGCTCCCTCTGTTCCGACGACTCAAGCGACAACCATGGAAGAGCTCGCAACCCCGCGCAATCTGCCCGAGATTCCCCCCGTGACTGACTCGCTACCGCCGGATTCCGATTTGGTTCTCGTGGAGACGCGCAACGCCGTCCCCGCCGGGCCGGAAGACGAAGCGGCTCTATCGTCGCGCCCGAAGCGGAAGCGGCCGCCGCGCGTCGAAACGGCGAACGAACCACTCGAGATGGTGGAAACGCACAAGGACGCAACGCCACCCGGACCTTAAGATGTTCGTGCGTCGTTGCGGCGCCGGACGAATGTCTCACGTCATCTTAAAGAGCATTAGGCTGTCGCAGGCGTTTCGGTAACGCGCGCAAATAGCGCCTCGCTGGCGGGTTCGATCAGATCCAACATTCGTTCGAACCCGTCAGGTCCGCCGTAGTACGGATCGGGAACCTCGCGAACGCCGAGTTGCGGCGCAAGATCAAGAAGCAGTCCAACGTGTCCTTCGAATTCCTTTGGTCGCATTTCGATCAGCCTATGCAGATTGTTGTGGTCCATCGCCAGGATCCAATGGAAGCGCAGGAAGTCCTTGGCATCGACTTGGCGTGCGCGGAGCTTACCAATGTCGTAACCCCTTCGCTGCGCGCTCGCGATCGCCCGCGCATCCGGCGGCTCGCCCAAGTGGTAGTCATGCGTGCCCGCGGAATCGATCAGCAGCTTTTTTGCCCATCCCTCGCGCTTCGCGACGGCACGGAAAACCCCCTCGGCTGTCGGCGATCGGCAGATATTGCCCATGCAAACGAACAAGACGCCGACCTTGTCCTTCGCGGACGCTTTCCAGTCGAAAGGCATCGCGCGGCGAACGATTAAGTCTCGACGGGCGCTTGCACGCCGAACATCGCTTCCTTGAGCTCGTACAAGCGGTCGCGTAATTCTGCCGCCCTTTCGAATTCGAGATTGCGCGCAGCGTCGAGCATTTGCTTCTCGAGCAGCTTCAATTCCTTCTCGAGGTCCTTCTCGCCCATTGCCTCGTATTTGGCGCGCACCTGCGCAGCCTTGAGTGCTTTCGTGCCTTCGTCGTAGTCGTAGACGCCGTCGATCATGTCCTTGATGCGCTTCTCGATGCCTTTGGGTGTGATTCCCATCTTGGCGTTCCACGCAAGCTGTCTCGTGCGTCGACGGTCGGTCTCGCCGATTGCGGCCTTCATCGAGTCGGTCATTCGGTCGCCATAGAGAATGGCCATGCCGTTGATGTGCCGCGCTGCCCGCCCGATCGTTTGAATGAGGGAGCGCTCCGCGCGCAGGAATCCTTCCTTATCCGCATCAAGAATCGCGACCAGTGAGACCTCGGGAATGTCCAGCCCTTCGCGCAGCAAATTAATACCTACCAGCACATCGAATTCGCCGAGACGAAGGTCGCGGATGATCTCGACCCGCTCGACCGTGTCGATGTCCGAATGCAGGTAGCGGACCTTGACGCCATGCTCGGCGAGATAGTCGGTCAGATCCTCGGCCATCCGCTTCGTGAGCGTTGTCACCAGCACGCGTTCGTTGCGCTCGACGCGAAGCTTGATCTCGGACAGTAGATCATCCACTTGCGTCGCCGCGGGACGGACTTCCAACATAGGGTCGACAAGTCCCGTCGGCCGCACAAGCTGTTCGACCACCTGACCCGCATGCGTGCGCTCGTACTCGGCCGGCGTGGCCGACACAAACATCGTCTGCGGCAGAAGTCTTTCGAACTCGTCAAACCGTAACGGGCGGTTGTCCAACGCAGACGGCAACCGAAATCCGTAGTTGACGAGATTCTCCTTGCGCGCACGATCCCCGCGGTACATGCCGCCGGCCTGCGGCACGGTGACGTGGCTTTCGTCGATGAACATCAGCGCGTTACGCGGCAAATAATCGATCAACGTCGGCGGCGGCTGGCCGGCCTCGCGTCCAGACAGGTGACGCGAATAGTTTTCGATTCCCTTGCAGAATCCAATCTCGTTCATCATCTCGAGATCGAAGCGCGTCCGCTGCTCGATGCGTTGGGCTTCGACGAGCTTCATTTGCGAGACGAAAAATTCCTTCTGCGACGCGAGCTCGAGCTTGATCGCCTCGATCGCGTTCAAGACCTTTTGGCGCCCCGTAACGTAATGCGACGACGGGAAGATCGTGTAACGCGTCATCTTCTGCTTCAAATGACCCGTTAGCGGATCGAAGAGTTGCACGGATTCGACTTCGTCGTCGAACAAGGACACGCGCACGGCGTTCTCGGCGTTTTCCGCCGGAAAAATGTCTAGCACATCGCCGCGCACGCGAAACGTGCCGCGCCTGAACTCGAGTTCGGCGCGCTGATATTGCATTTCCGCCAGTCGCTTGATTGCGTCGCGCTGCGCGAGCTTGTCACCCTGCCGCACGTGCAGGATCATGCTGTGGTATTCGGACGGGTCACCGATACCGTAGATCGCCGACACGGTGCAGACGATCACGCAGTCCGGTCGCTCGAGGATCGCCTTCGTTGCGGAGAGACGCATCTGCTCGATGTGCTCATTGATCGAGCTGTCCTTCTCGATGTAGAGGTCGCGCGACGGTACGTACGCTTCCGGTTGATAGTAATCGTAATAAGAGACGAAGTACTCGACCGCGTTGTGCGGGAAAAACTCGCGGAACTCGGAATAGAGCTGTGCGGCAAGCGTTTTGTTCGGTGCAAGCACCAGCGCCGGCCGTCCGGTCCGCGCGATGACATTGGCCATCGTGTACGTCTTGCCCGAACCGGTGACGCCCAGAAGCGTTTGGAACGACAA
The DNA here is from genome assembly GCA_035636955.1 of Casimicrobiaceae bacterium. Lineage (GTDB taxonomy): Bacteria > Pseudomonadota > Gammaproteobacteria > Burkholderiales > Casimicrobiaceae > VBCG01. Next base: position 464 of record DASPYC010000210.1, on the reverse strand, counting down.
GCCGTCGGTGAGGCCCTGGACGAGCTTGTCGATCGCCTCCGGCTGATCGCCTGCGGGTTCGAACGGCTGATGCAACTCGTATGGGCTATCGGGAAACGTCACACTCATTTTTCACAATCATTTGTCTAACGCGGGTTCGACGAATGGCAAAGGGAACCGGATATTTTAACCAATACGCACCAGCGAGAGCGAATATTTTTCGGGTTTTCGGTCAACCGAGCGAATCGCCGCAGGTGCGACGGCGCGACCCGGATGCGCGCTCAAAGCGCGGCGTGCGGCAAGCCTGCCTCGCGGTTCGCTTCGGCAGTGGACGTACGCGCCTCGGGCGTCCCGAATTGCAGCGCAGCGAGTCGAGCGTAGAGCGGGCTATCTTGCGTTAGCTCATCGTGACGCCCGACGGCCACGATCCGGCCACGGTCCATCACCGCGATGCGATCGGCGTGCCGTACCGTGGCGAGGCGGTG
>DASPYC010000209.1:0-5117 GCA_035636955.1 Casimicrobiaceae bacterium | reverse complement strand
CTTCGCGTGCGCGATCGCTTCTTTCGTTTGCGGCATAACGCCGTCATCGGCGGCCACGACGAGCACGACGATGTCGGTCACCTTCGCGCCGCGCGCGCGCATCGCGGTGAACGCTTCGTGGCCGGGCGTATCGAGGAACGTGATCACACCCTTCGCCGTCTCGACGTGATACGCGCCGATGTGCTGCGTGATGCCGCCCGCTTCGCCGCTGGCGACTCGCGTGCGACGAATCATGTCGAGCAATGATGTCTTGCCATGGTCGACGTGGCCCATCACGGTGACGACCGGCGGACGCGGCAGGCTTTCGCCGATCGAGACCTGTTGCGTTTCGACGAGCAGCGAATCGGGATCGTCGAGCTTCGCGGCCGTCGCCTTGTGACCCATTTCCTCGGCAACGATCATCGCCGTTTCCTGATCCAGAACCTGATTGATCGTCACCATCTGGCCGAGCTTCATCAGCGTCTTGATGACTTCGGTCGCCTTGACCGACATCTTGTGCGCGAGATCGGCCACAGTGATCGTCTCGGGAATCGTCACGTCGCGAACCACCGGCGCGGCTTGCATCGACGCTGCTGCGGATGCGTCGGCGCCTTCTTCATCGCGATGGCGGCCGCCCTTCGGACCGCGCCATGCAGTCGTCGTCGCCCCACCGGTGACATCACCGCGCAGCTTCAACGCCCGACGACGCGCAGCTTCTTCCTGGAATACTTGTCCCGGCGCCTTCTTGAGCGGCTTTTCGCGTTTTTCGCCAGCCTTCGCCGCAGGGCGATGCAGCGTCCCTTCGGTCGTCTTCGCCGCAGGTGTCAGTTTTGTCACGGCGGCAGCCGCCGCTGCGGCCTTCGCGGCTTCCGCCGCTTGCGCGTCGGCAGCGGCTTTCGCGGCCGCTTCTTCCGCTTCGCGTTCCTTTTTCGTTTTCCGCTTGACCGCGGCTTCCTGCTTCTTCTGCAGGTCTTCTTGTTGGCGCGCGATCAGCTCATGCGCTTTGCGCTCTTCCGCCTCGCGCGCTGCAATTTCTTCGGCCGAGATCACCGGCCCGGGCGGTGCCTTGGGCGGCTCTTCGACAACCGGAGGTGGCAGCGGCGCTGCGGCTTCTTCGTCGCGCCGCACCAGCACGCGCTTCTTGCGCACTTCGACCTGAATGGTGCGTGCCTTGCCGGCGTGGTCGGCGGCCTTGATTTCGGACGTTTGCCGGCGCGTCAGCGTGATGCGTTTCTTGCCGTCGCCGGCCGCGCCGTGCTGCTTGCGCAAGTAATCGAGCAGGCGCGTTTTGTCCTGCTCGGTAAGATTGTCGCCTTCCCGCTTGACCGCAACGCCCGCGGCGGCGAGTTGTTCCAGCAATGCGCCGGCCGGCATCTTGAGCTCGGTCGCGAATTGTTCAATTGTCGTGTGCGCCATACGGCTCTCCCAGACTGCTACTCCAACGTCCCATTACGATTCTGCGCGTGTCCCGTCATGCCGATGCGCCGGCAGCCGGCGTCTCGGTCGCGGCTTCAAACCAGTGCGCGCGCGCTTTCATGATCAGTTCCTGCGCCTTCGTCGAATCCATTCCCGTGAGCTCGACCAGCTCATCGCCTGCCAAGTCGGCAAGCGCATCGCGCGTGGTGATCCCATGCGCGGCGAGCTTGCTCGCGATTTCGGTGTCCATGCCTTCGAGCGACAACAGCGCTTCCTCGACGTTTTCGACCGACTCCTCGCGCGCGATCGCGTCGGTCAGGAGCGCGTTCCGCGCGCGACTGCGCAGCTCGTTCACCGTCTCCTCGTCGAACGACTCGATTTCGAGCATTTCGCCGATCGGGACATAGGCGACTTCCTCGAGCGACGTGAAGCCCTCGCCGATCAGGATGTCCGCCATTTCCTCGTCGACGTCGAGCTTGTCGATAAACAGCGCGCGCAGGCGGCCTGTCTCGGCTTCCTGCTTTTGTTGCGAGTCCTCGACGCTCATCAAATTCAATTCCCAGGCGGTCAACTCCGAGGCGAGCCGCACGTTCTGTCCGCTGCGGCCGATCGCAATCGCTAGATTTTCTTCGTCGACGACGACATCCATCGCGTGCTTTTCCTCGTCGACCAGGATGCTCTGCACCTCGGCGGGCGCGAGCGCATTGATGACGAGCTTCGCGGGATCGTCGGACCAGAGCACGATGTCGACGCGTTCGCCGGCGAGCTCATTCGTCACCGCCGTGACGCGCGAGCCGCGCATGCCGATGCAGGTTCCTTGCGGGTCGAGCCGTGGATCGTTCGACTTGACGGCGATCTTCGCGCGAATGCCGGGATCGCGAGCGGCGGCCCTGATCTCGATCAAGCCCTCTTCGATCTCCGGTACTTCGAGCTCGAACAGCCGCATGATGAATTCCGGTGCGATCCGCGACAGGATCAACTGCGGGCCTTTTGCCGTACGATCGATCTTCATCACGTAAGCGCGTACGCGGTCGCCGACGCGGAGCATTTCCTTCGGGATCAGCTGGTCGCGCGGGATCACGCCTTCGATGCGACCGGACTCGACGATCGCATTGCCGCGCTCGATGCGCTTGACCGTGCCTGTGAGAAGGTTGTCTTCGCGCTCGAGGAAGTCATTCAGGATCTGCTCGCGTTCGGCATCTCGGATCTTTTGCAGGATGACTTGCTTCGCCGCCTGTGCGCCGATGCGGCCGAACTCGACCGGCTCGAGCGGCTCCTCGACGACCTCGCCCAACTCGAGCACGGGATCGCGCAAAGCGGCATCGGTGATGGCGATTTGATGCGCCGGTTCCTCGTGTTCTTCATCGAGCACGACGGTCCAGCGGCGGAACGAATCGTAATCGCCGGTCTCTCGGTTGATCGAGACGCGCGCGTCGATGTTGTCGGCGTATTTCTTTTTCGTGGCCGATGCAAGCGCCGCCTCGAGCGCGGTGAAGACGATCTCTTTCGGCACATTCTTTTCGCGCGAAAGGGCGTCTACCAGCAACAGAAGTTCGCGATTCATGATCCTTTTCTCCTACTCATGTCTTCTTTCCAATTGATACCTTGGGTACGAGCCGCGCACGGCCAATCGTCCCGAACGGAAATGTCCGCATCCCGGCGGTTGTCTCGACGAGAACGTTTTCACCCTCGGTGCCGCGTACGATTCCTTTGACGCGCTTCGCGCCGTCGACCGGCGCCGCGAGCGTCAATTGCGCTTCCTCTCCGGCGAAGCGCGCGAAATCGGCGAGCTTGGTGAGCGGCCGGTCCAACCCCGGCGACGACACCTCGAGTCGGTCGAAATCGACATTCTCGACGGCGAAGAGCCGCGTCAAATGATTCGAGACCCGGGCGCAATCTTCGACGTCGACGCCTCTCGGCTTGTCGATGAACACGCGGACGAGCTTGCCCCTGGCCGACACGTCGACGTCGACCAGCTCGTAGCCCAACGCGGGCAACGTTCGTTGCAGCAATTCACCGATGTTCGTGTTCACGCGTTCGTCTATGCCAAGCAAAACCGCAAAACCAAAAAAAAATGGGCTGCGCCCAGCCCATTCATTTCTTTGCTTCTTACTTATCGCTTTTTACTTATCAGCCCAGAATTATAGCAGAAAATCCCGCTATTTTGAAGAGCCGAATGGCTGCGACGGCAAAGATTCGCCCCCCGGAGACGAGGATAGGTGCGGGCGATCGCAGCGAGCGCAAGGGGCTAAACTGGCGCCAATTTCCTTCTGCAAGGATTCTTGATGTCCAACCCGCTCATCATCGCGAAGCACGGTGACCTGGAGCTCGGCCTGCTGCCCGGGCTTGCCAACCGCCATGGACTCATTACCGGGGCTACCGGTACGGGGAAGACGGTCACGCTCCAAGTCCTGGCCGAGCGGCTGTCCTCAATCGGGGTGCCCGTGTTCATGGCCGATGTCAAAGGCGACTTGGCCGGCATGAGCGAGTCCGGCGCAACGTCGACGAAATTCGCCGAACGCCTCGCGCTGGTCGGCGTCGAGGCGCCGCAGTTCACCGGTTTTCCCACGGTGTTCTGGGACGTGTTCGGCGACCAGGGACACCCCGTGCGGGCCACCGTCAGCGATCTCGGTCCGCTCCTTTGGTCCCGGGTTCTGGAATTGAATGACACCCAGACCGGCGTTCTCACCTTGGCGTTCAAGTTTGCCGACGACAACGGCCTCTTGCTGCTCGATCTCAAGGATTTGCGAGCATTGCTCGCGCATGTCAGCGACAACGCGTCGCAACTCACGACGACGTACGGCAACGTCTCGGCGGCCTCGATCGGTGCGATTCAGCGCGGACTGTTGACGCTGGAGCAACAAGGCGCCGACCGCTTCATCGGCGAGCCGATGCTGAACGTGGACGATCTGCTGCAAACGACCGGCGGCCGCGGCGTCATCAACATTCTGGCGGCGGACCGGCTGCTGGGCGCGCCGAAGCTCTACTCCACAGTGCTGTTGTGGTTGTTGTCCGAGCTCTACGAGCGTTTGCCAGAAATCGGCGATCCCGAGAAGCCGAAGCTCGTGTTCTTCTTCGACGAAGCACATCTGCTGTTCACCGATGCGCCCAAGATCCTGCTCGACAAGATCGAACAAGTCGTGCGGCTCATTCGTTCAAAAGGTGTCGGCGTTTACTTTGTCACGCAGAATCCAAGCGACGTTCCGGACACGGTGCTGGGACAGCTCGGCAACCGCGTCCAGCATGCGCTACGCGCGTTCTCGCCGCGCGACCAGAAAGCGATCAAGGCGGCCGCCGAAACGATGCGCGCCAACCCGAAGCTCGACACGGAACGCGCGATCACCGAGCTCGGCGTCGGCGAAGGACTGATTTCGTTCCTCGATAAAAAGGGCAGTCCCAACGTCGTCGAGCGCGCTTACGTGCTGCCCCCTGCCTCCCGAATCGGGCCGATTTCGCCGGATGAGCGCCGTGCCGTGATGGCGGCGTCGCCCGTCAAAGGCGTCTACGAGCAAGTGGTCGATCGCGAATCCGCGTATGAAAAGCTGAAACAGCGGACCCAATCGACGCCTGCTGCGACTGCAGGCGCCGGCGGCGGCTTCTGGGACTCGATGAAAGGCTCGCTCGGCGGCTTGATGACTGGAACCGGGCGCAAAGACAGCCTCGTCGAAGCCGTCGCGAAGAGCGCCGCACGGACCGTCGGGTCGACGGTCGGCCGCGAGATC
>DASPYC010000208.1:0-7907 GCA_035636955.1 Casimicrobiaceae bacterium | reverse complement strand
TCGCTCGCGAAGCGCTAGATGTGGACCCCCACGCTCGCGGCTCCGCCGCTTCGCTGCCCCCCGAGGGGGAGCAATTCGCGCCTTGGGACGGCCCGGCGGCGCGAATGCGCCCCAATATACGTAGGTGGCATCCGTAACGAGGTATTCCCATGGGCAGCATGACCGAATTCCTTTCCAGCAGTACGCTGTTCGGCAGTAACGCGCCGTTCATCGAAGAGCTGTACGAGCGTTATCTGGCCGACCCTGCCAGCATCGACGCGGAATGGCGAAGCTACTTCGACGAGCTTCGCGGCGGCGCCGACGACGTCGCGCACGCGCCGGTCATCGCATCGTTTATCGAGCTTGCGAAGAACAAGAAAGTCGCCGGCGCGATGGTCGACTCGACGACGATGCACAAGCAGGTGCTGGTGCTCCGGCTCATCAGCAAATTCCGGACTCTCGGCATGTACCACGCCGACCTCGATCCGCTGAAGCGTCTCGAGCCTCCGTATATCGCCGATCTCGATCTCAAGACCTACGGCTTCGCCGAATCCGACTTGGACCTCGTGTTCGACGTCGGTTCTTTGAAGGCGGGTCCGGCGCGGATGCGCCTGCGCGACATCATTGCGGCGCTGAAGGAAACGTATACCCGCACGTTCGCCGTCGAATACATGTACATCTCCGACACGGCAACGAAGCGCTTCGTTCAGCAACGGATCGAACCGATTCGCTCGCGGCCGAACTATTCGCCCGAACAGCGCCGCCACATCCTCGAACGGCTGACCGCCGCCGAAACGCTCGAGCGCTATCTGCATACGAAATACGTCGGGCAGAAGCGTTTTTCCGGCGAGGGTGGCGACACGCTGATACCGATGCTCGATTTGTTGATTCAGAAAGCCGGCGCATCCGGCGTGCAGGAGATCGTGCTGGGCATGGCGCACCGTGGGCGCTTGAACGTGCTCGTCAACACGCTGGGGAAGATGCCGGCGAATCTCTTCACCGAATTCGAAGGCAAGCAGGCGATGGAGTTGCCCAACGGCGATGTCAAATATCACCAGGGATTCTCGTCGGATGTGACGACGCCCGGGGGTCCCGTGCATCTGACGCTAGCGTTCAATCCCTCGCACCTCGAAATCGTTGATCCGGTTGTCGAAGGCAGCGTGCGGGCACGGCAGCATCGACGCAAAGACAAGATGGGTGACCAAGTCCTTCCGGTTCTGATGCACGGCGACGCCGCGATCGCGGCTCAAGGCGTCGTGCAGGAATGCTTGAACATGTCGCAGACGCGCGGTTACTACACCGGCGGCACCGTGCACATCGTGATCAATAATCAGATCGGCTTCACGACGTCCGATCCGCGCGACACCCGGGGCACCACGTATTGCACCGACATCGCCAAGATGATCGAAGCGCCGATCTTCCATGTGAACGGCGACGATCCGGAAGTGTGCCTGCTAGCCGTCGAATTGGCGCTCGACTACCGCCAGCAGTTCCACAAGGATGTGTTCATCGATCTCGTCTGCTTCCGCCGGCTCGGACACAACGAGGCGGACGAGCCGATGGTCACGCAGCCATTGATGTACAAGAAGATCGCGCAGCATCCGGGCACGCGCAAGCTCTACGCGGACGAGCTCGTCGCCGCGGGCGTGATCAGCGCCGAAGACGCGGACAACATGATCACGACGTATCGCGCCGCGATGGACAAGGGCTATCACACGAACACGACGATTCTGTCGAATTACAAGCCGCCCTTTACCGTCGACTGGACGCGGTTCACCAGCCAGCACTGGACCGATACATCCGACACGCGTGTCCCCCTTGCGCAACTCAAGAGCCTTGCAGTCAGGGCGACGAACGTTCCGGACAATTTCAAGCTGCATCCGCGCGTCGAACGCGTGATGGCCGACCGGCGCGCGATGGCGGAAGGCAAGCAACCGCTCGATTGGGGAATGGGTGAGACGCTCGCGTACGCGACGTTGCTCGACCAGGGTTACGGCGTTCGCGTGTCCGGCCAGGACGTGGCCCGCGGGACGTTCGCGCATCGCCATGCCGTGCTGCACGACCAGAATCGCGAGAAATGGGACTCCGGCACGTGGGTTCCGCTGCAGCACGTGAAGGAAGGACAGCCCGACTTCGAAATCATCGACAGCGTGCTGACCGAGAATGCAGCGCTGGGCTTCGAGTATGGTTATTCGACATCGGAGCCGAATCAATTGGTCGTCTGGGAAGCGCAATTCGGCGACTTCGCCAACGGCGCGCAGGTGGTGATCGACCAGTTCATCAGCTCGGGTGAAGTGAAATGGGGACGCGTCTGCGGGCTCGTGCTGCTGTTGCCGCATGGCTACGAAGGCCAAGGTCCCGAGCATTCGTCCGCGCGTCCGGAGCGATATCTGCAACTGTGCGCGCAACACAACATGCAAGTGTGCGTGCCGTCGACGCCTGCGCAGATCTACCATTTGCTGCGGCGGCAGATGGTGCGCGACTATCGCAAGCCGCTGATCGTGATGAGCCCGAAGAGCTTGCTGCGGCACAAAGAGGCGGTGTCGTCGCTCGAAGCGTTGGCGGACGGAAGCTTCCACACGGTGATCGGCGATGGCGACAAGCTCGAGCCCAAGAAGGTGAAGCGCGTCCTCGTCTGCTCCGGGAAGCTCTACTACGAGCTTCTCGCGTATCGGCGCGAGCACAAGATCGGCGACATCGCGATCGTCCGTCTCGAGCAACAGTATCCATTCCCGCATGACGATTATCGCGACGAGATCGCGCGCTACACGCAAGCCAAGGAAGTCGTCTGGTGCCAGGAAGAGCCGCAGAACCAGGGCGCATGGTATCGGCTCCGCGCGTATTTGCGCGCCGATATCGATGCGAAGAAAGTACTCGCCTATGCCGGCCGCTCCATCTCCGCATCGCCCGCGGTCGGCTACGCGGCAAAACACAACGCCGAGCAGAAGAAGCTGATCGAGGACGCGTTCGCCGAAAAACTGCAAAGCGGCGAGATGGTCCTTGCGCGGTAGCTGAAGAACAAAAGGCGAAAGCAAAACAATGAGAATCGAAGTCAAAGTGCCGCAGCTTCCGGAGTCGGTTACCGAAGCGACACTCGTCAACTGGCACAAAAAGCCCGGTGAACAGGTCAAGCGCGACGAGAACCTGATCGACGTCGAAACCGACAAGGTTGTGCTCGAGCTGCCCGCGCCGAACGATGGCGTGCTGATCGAGATCACGCGCGAGGACGGCGCGACTGTGACGTCGAACGACGTGATCGGCGTCATCGATACCGACGCCAAAGGTGCGCAGCCCGCAGCAGCGAAAGTGGCCGCTCAGTCGCCGACGCAGCCCTCTCCTTCCGCGCCGTCTCCTGCGCAGCCGCCGCGACCGGCCGCACCATCGGAACCCGCCACTGCATTGCCTGCCGCGCGAAAGATGATGGCCGACAAGGGCGTCGACGCCACGACCGTTACGGGAACCGGACGCGGCAATCGCATTACGAAGGAGGACGTTGCCGCGGCCGTCGAGGCGAAGGCGGCACCCGCGACGCCGACACCCAAACCGGCTGCGCCTCCAGTGCAACCGGCGGCGCCTGTTGCGAAACCGTCTATCCCGCCGGTCTCGCTGCCCGCGCTCGGTTCGCGCCCCGAGCAACGCGTGCCGATGTCACGTTTGCGGCAGCGCGTCGCCGAACGTCTCGTGCAATCGCAGTCGACGGCTGCGATCCTGACGACGTTCAACGAAGTCAACATGCAGCCGATCATCGAGCTCCGTAACAAATACAAGGAGCGCTTCGAAAAAGAGCACGGCGTCAAGCTCGGCTTCATGGGCTTTTTCGTGAAAGCGGCCGTGCACGCGCTCAAGAAATTTCCGGCGTTGAACGCGTCGATTGACGGCAACGACATCGTCTATCACGGCTATTTCGATATCGGCATTGCGGTCGGCAGTCCGCGCGGATTGGTCGTGCCTATCGTGCGCGACGCCGATCAGATGTCGATCGCCGACATCGAGAAGCAGATCGGCGACTTCGGCAAACGTGCGAATGAAGGAAAATTGACGGTCGAGGAGCTGACAGGCGGCACGTACACGATTTCGAACGGAGGCGTGTTCGGGTCGATGCTGTCGACGCCGATCATCAATCCGCCGCAATCGGCGATCCTCGGCGTGCATGCGACCAAGGACCGCGCGGTCGTCGAGAACGGACAGATCGTCATACGGCCGATGAATTACCTTGCGCAGTCATATGACCATCGAATCATCGATGGACGCGAAGCGGTGTTGTCGCTCGTCGCGATCAAAGAAGCGTTGGAGGATCCTGCGCGCCTTCTGCTCGATCTCTAGAGCGATGGCTGAATCGTTCGATGTTGTGGTTATCGGCGCCGGCCCTGGCGGATACACCGCCGCGATCCGCGCCGCTCAGCTCGGCTTCAAAACCGCGTGCATCGATGACTGGTCGCGCGCCGCTGGCAAGCCGGCGCCGGGTGGCACGTGCACGAACGTTGGCTGCATTCCGTCGAAGGCGCTGTTGCAGTCGTCGGAAAATTTCGAGCACGCGCAACACACGTTCGGTGATCATGGCATCTTGATCAAGGATATTGCGATCGACGTCGCAAAGATGCTGGCGCGCAAGGACAAGGTCGTCGGGCAGAACAACGACGGCATCCTGTATCTGTTCAAGAAAAACAAGATCACGTTTCTGCACGGCCGCGGATCGTTCGCCGGCAAAGATGGCGAGGCGTGGAAGATCAAGGTCGAAGGTCCCGAGGCCGCCGAGATTACGGCCAAGCATGTCATTGTCGCGACCGGATCGAAGCCGCGCGCGCTGCCCGGCGTGGCGATCGACAACGACCGCGTGCTCGACAACGAAGGCGCGTTGGCGATTCCCACGGTTCCGAAGAAGCTCGGTGTCGTCGGCGCAGGCGTGATCGGTCTTGAGATGGGAAGCGTCTGGCGCCGGCTGGGGTCAGAAGTGACCGTGCTCGAAGCATTACCGACGTTTCTTGGCTTGGCCGACGAAGCGATCGCGAAAGAAGGATTGAAGGCATTCAAGAAGCAGGGTCTCGACATCCGCACCGGCGTGACGATTACACGCGTCACCGTTAAGAAAGATGGCATTGACCTCGATTACACCGACGCTGCGGGCGCTGCGACGAAGGTAACGTTCGATCGACTGATCGTTTCGATCGGCCGCGTCCCGCATACGGCCGGGCTCAATGCACAAGCGGTCGGTCTTGCGCTGGACGACCGAGGCTTCGTGGCCGTCGATGCAGAGTGCAAAACGAATCTCCCTAACGTTTGGGCAATCGGCGATGTCGTCCGCGGACCGATGCTGGCGCACAAGGCCGAAGATGAAGCCGTGGCGGTCGCCGAACGCATTGCGGGCCAGCACGGCCACGTCGATTTCAACACGACGCCGTGGGTGATCTACACATCCCCTGAAATCGCATGGGTCGGCCAGAACGAGCAGCAGCTCAAGGCGGCGGGGATCGCTTACCGCGCCGGCGTGTTTCCTTTTTCGGCCAACGGCCGCGCACGCGCGATGGGCGACACGACCGGATTCGTCAAGATGCTCGCGGATGCGAAGACCGATCGCATTCTGGGTGTGCACGTGATCGGGCCGTTCGCTTCAGAGCTGATCGCCGAAGGTGTCGTCGCGATGGAGTTCGGCGCTTCGAGCGAGGACCTGGCGCGGATCTGCCATGCGCATCCATCGCTCTCCGAAGCGACGCGCGAAGCGGCGCTTGGCGTCGATAAGCGCACGTTAAATCTGTAGCTGTCCCGGATGGCTGAGGCGGATTATCCCGGCCAGATTGCGCGCCGCGAAGGCGCGCTCATCGAATACCTCGAGCCGGAACTCGCCCGGCGCAAATCCACGTTGGACCATGCGCAGGCGGCGGCATTGGATCGCCTGCAGCAGCTTGCTGATGAATTAGCGGCGTTTCGCACTGCGCGCCAGTCGACGCTGCGCCGCTTGTTCGCGGCGCCCGACGTTCCGCGCGGTGTGTATCTCTGGGGCGGTGTAGGTCGCGGCAAGACCTTCCTGATGGACAGCTTCTTTGCGAGCGTCGCCGTGCGGCGCAAGACGCGCGTTCACTTTCATGCGTTCATGCGGGACCTGCACGCGGAGCTCGCAACACTCAATCGCGAAACGGATCCGCTGGCGGTCGTCGCTGCACGCATCGCGGCGCGATGGCGGTTGATCTGCTTCGACGAGTTTCATGTGAGCGACATTGCCGACGCGATGATCCTCGGCCGCCTGCTGTCGGCGTTATTCGCCGCCGGTGTCGTCTTCGTGATGACATCGAATTATCGGCCCGATACGCTTTGGCCCGATGGCTTGCAGCGCGAGCGCTTTCTGCCGGCGATCGCGCAGATCGAGCAGTGGCTTGATGTGATGGAAATCGACGCCGGCGTCGACTATCGTCTCCGTGCGCTCACGCACATGCCGATTTACCATACGCCTGCAGGACCGGTGTCGGAGGCGGCGCTTCTGCGTGCCTTCGACGCAATGGCGACGGGGCTGGACGAGGATCTCCAAATCGCGGTTGACGGACGAACGCTGATAGCCAAGCGGCGTGCCGGCAGCGTCGCGTGGTTCGATTTCACGACGCTATGCGGCGGCCCACGCTCGCAACGCGATTATCTCGAGCTGGCGCAGCGATTCGCGGTGATGCTGATATCGGACATTCCGCGGCTGTCGCCGGCGACGGCCGATCAGGCGCGCCGCTTCACCTGGCTCGTCGACATCCTGTACGATCACCGCGTGAAGGTGCTTGCGTCCGCCGCGGTGCCCGCGGAAGAGTTGTATGCGGAAGGACCCAATGTCCAGGATTTTCCGCGCACGGTGAGCCGGCTTGTCGAAATGCGCACGCGCGATTACATGGCGCTGCCGCACGCCTTGCATGAGACGCGAGCGCAGCCGGCGCACGTCCGCGCCTGATTACGAATAGAACGATATTTCCGAGGAGACTCCGGTGCAGACATTCAAGGCGTACCGCACGTTCGAACAGGACAAGGTCGTGCAAAGCAAGTTCGTCGACATGACCGTCGACGAGCTCGACGCGGGCGACGTCGTCATCAGGACGAAGTACTCGACGATCAACTACAAAGATGCCCTCTCGTACAACGGCGCCGGCAAGATCATGCGGAAGTATCCGACCGTTGCGGGAATCGACGTGGCGGGCACCGTCGAGCGCTCCAACGATCCGCGCTGGCGGCGAGGCGACAAGGTGATTGTCACCGGCTACGACATGGGCGTAGCGCATGACGGCGGCTACGCCGAGCTCACACGCGTCCCCGGCGATTGGATCGTGCGCCGGCCCGAGAGCATGACCGCCTTCGATGCGATGACGTTGGGCACCGCGGGTTTCACCGCAGCGCTCGCGATCCATCTGATGGAGAACAGCGGCCTTAAACCCGACAACGGCCGCGTCGCGGTGACGGGCGCGACCGGCGGCGTGGGATCGGTTGCGATCGAGATCCTGGCGAAAAACGGCTATCACGTCGTCGCAATTACCGGCAAGCAACGCGAGGGCGAGTACCTGAAAAGCATCGGCGCGAAAGAGGTCGTGCTGCGTCAATCGCTCGACTTCTCGCACATTCGGCCGCTCGACAAGGCCACGTGGGCGGGCGCAATCGACAATCTGGGCGGCGACATGCTCGCGTGGCTCTTGTCGACGATGCAGATCGCCGGCACGGTTGCGTCGGTCGGGCTCGCCGCCGACATGAAGCTGACGACGACGGTGGCCCCCTTCATCCTGCGCGGTGTCCAATTGCTCGGCGTCGACAGCGTGAATTGCCCGATGTCGCTTCGCCAGACGCTGTGGAACAAGCTCGCCGTCGAATGGCGGCCGGACCGCGTGCACGACCAGGTGCTGACGATCGACTTCGACGAGCTGCCGACGCACTTCGACTCGTACATCAAGGGCACGGTGCGCGGTCGAACC
>DASPYC010000207.1:0-2888 GCA_035636955.1 Casimicrobiaceae bacterium | reverse complement strand
TTCGACGCCGCACAGGCCGCCGAAATCCACGATCAATGCGCAGCGCTCGAACACGAGATCCGGATCTTGCGCGACATTTACGACGAGCATGCCGGTTTGCAGGACCGCTTTCGCTCGTGCGGCCGTGCAACGCCCGAACTTGCGCAGCAACTCGGGCTCACAGGTCTGTGCGGACGCGCGAGCGGTCAGGCATTCGATCTCCGCTGCGATTTTCCGCTGCCGCCGTACGACGTGATCGCGCCGCGCAGAATGACGCAGACCGATGGCGACGTTGCCGCACGCGTTACCGTGCGTTTCGACGAGTTGCTGGAATCGCTCCGTCTGTGCAGCGCGATCGTCGATGGACTGCCCGAAGGCGAGTTCGCCGCACCCATTGCCAAGCCGCCGGCGTTTCGGCTGGGTCTCGGCTTTGTCGAAGGCTGGCGCGGTCCCGTGTTCATTGCGCTCGAAACCGGACCGGACGGAACAATCCGCCGTTGCCATCCGCACGATCCCTCATGGTCGAACTGGCCGGTGCTCGAGCACGCGGTGATCGGCAACATCGTTCCCGACTTTCCGCTGATCAACAAAAGCTTCAATCTGACGTACAGCGGTCACGATCTTTAGCGTCGCGACATCATGCTCACCATTCTTCGGCAGATCGCGGTCACCGGCATCAAGACCGAAGCCACGCCCGCGCCGGCCAACGAGAACGTCGTGGTCGCGCGCCTGCAGGAAGAAGTCCTTCGTACGCTCGGGCGCGCGTTGACGATCCGCCAAGTCGATGCGGGCTCCTGCAACGGCTGCGAGTTGGAAATTCACGCGCTCGCCAACCCGTACTACAACATCGAGGGCATCGGCATCCGCTTCGTCGCGAGTCCTCGTCACGCCGACATGCTGCTCGTCACGGGACCGGTGTCGAAGCACATGGCGATCGCGCTCAAGCGCACCTACGACGCGACGCCCGATCCGAAGCTTGTCGTTGCGGTCGGCGATTGCGGCTGCACCGGGGGAATCTTCGGCGAAAGCTATGCGAGTCTCGGTAGAGTCGCTAACGTAATTCCGGTCGATGTCGCGATTCCCGGCTGCCCGCCGACCCCTACAGCGTTGCTCCAGGGGATTCTGGCGGCAATCACTGCACACGCGCCGCCAAACGCGGAACCCGAGGCCAATTCGCGCACCGAATAATAGGCTTCCCTACGCATGCTTCGCCGCCTGTAGACTATCGGCGGGCCGCTTTCCCGAATCGCGAGGCCCGAACAGAAACCACGAACGAGAGTTTCGAGGGAGCGCATGTCCGGTACAGCGAAGAAGTCTCGTATCGCCAAGAAGTCTGCCGCACGCAAGACGCCCGGCATAGCCAAGCCGGGTGGCAGCGTCCGCCAACCAGGCACGTCTAAGAAGGTTCGGGCGACCAACATCCCGAGCCCCGCCCGCAAACCGAATGGTGCCCGGCCGCCGCAGAGCGAGAAGCGCGCGGCCACGGCCGACACGAGTCTCAAAGCCACACGCGAGTTGCTCGAGCAGCGCAACGCCGAGCTGGCGATCATCAACTCGATCCAGCAGGGCTTGGCCACCAGGCTCGATTTCCAGGCGATCGTCGACCTTGTCGGCGACAAGCTGCGCAAAGTCTTCAAGACACCCGATCTCGGCATCGTTTGGCACGACGAGAAGACTGACCTGTTGCACTACCTCTACGCGTACGAGCATGGCAAACGGCTGACGGTCGCTCCGCACGCGCCCAATCCCGGGGGCAACTTCGAAACGATCAAGAAGACGCGGTCCCCTCGCTTGCTACGGACCACCGCAGACTATCCGACGTCACCGGTCCCGGGCACGGACGCGAGCAAGTCGATGATCAGCGTGCCGATCATCAGCGGCGACCGCGTGCTCGGCCTGATCAACATCGAGAACTACGAGCGCGAGAATGCATTCGGCGAAGCCGAAGTCCGCTTGTTGACGACGATCGCCACCTCTCTCGGCACAGCGCTCGAAAACGCGCGGCTTTTCGATGAGACCCAACGATTGTTGAAGGAGACCGAGCAGCGCAACGCCGAGCTCGCGATCATCAATAGCGTGCAGGCGGCGCTTGCCGCCGAGCTCAACATTCAAGGCATCTACGACGCGGTCGGCGACAAGATCCGCGAGATCTTCGGCAACGCCGACATGGGGATTCGGATCTACGACCCGAAGACCAAGGTCGTCCACTATCCCTATACCTACGAGAACGGACAAAGGATCGCCATTCGAAGCGCCCCACTCAGGGACCGAGGCTTTGCTGCCCATGTCATCGGTACCCGCGAAACGTTGGTCGTCAACGAAAATATGGAGGAGGTCTCCGCTCGTTATGGAAGCTTCACGCTCCCCGGGACCGCCGATGAGAAATCGGCGGTGTACGTGCCCCTGGTCATCGGCGATCAAGGTCGGGGGCTGATCAGTCTGCTCGACACGAAGCGCGAGCACGCATTCAGCGATTCGGATGTGCGCTTGCTGCAAACGCTCGCCAATAGCATGAGCGTCGCGTTGGAGAACGCGCGGCTGTTCGACGAAACACAGCGTCTATTCAGGGAGAGCGAGCAGCGCGCGGCGGAGTTCGCCATCATCAACAGCGTCCAGCAGGCGCTGACCGGCGAGCTGAGTCTGCAGGGCGTCTACGACGCGGTGGGCGACAAGATCCGGGAGGTGTTTCGCGACGCGTTCGTGGGGATCCGCATTTACGATGCGAAGACCGACCTCGTGGAATACCCCTACACGTACTATCACGGAAAGCGGCACGACATCGCGCGCGGACCTCTCGGCGACCAGGGCTTCGGCGCCCATGTGATCCGTACCGGCGAGACGCTGGTGGTCAACGACGACGCCGCGGGGGCGTCGGCGCGGTTCGGCTCTTATATGATGATCGACGCTCC
>DASPYC010000206.1:0-2766 GCA_035636955.1 Casimicrobiaceae bacterium | reverse complement strand
CTATCCGCGACGACGCCACGCACTGATGAAGGAATGGCGCGAGCGCGAAGGGATCAACGATTGAGTTCAGCGCGACGTCGCATCATGTGTCGAACCTAGAATCAGCCAGGACTTCATGCACGGCATATCGATTCACTGCTGACAGAATTTGTCAGCGGCCGTCGGAACAATGTCATGGCGCCGCCGAAGTTTTGCTGCGCGGAGAGGATTCAACCAAACGGAGATCTCCCGATGCCCGATCCGAATTTTGTGATTCTTTACGTCGATGACGCCGCGTCCGCCGCGACGTTCTATTCCGATCTGCTTGAACGCCGGCCAATTGAATCGTCATCCACCTTCGCGATGTTCGCCTTGGACTCGGGCGTCATGCTAGGGCTATGGACAAAAAGCGGCGTAGAGCCTACCGCCACGCCGCCCGGCGGTGGTGAGTTGGGCTTCTCGGTCGCTGATGCGGCTGCCGTCGACGCGCTCCACGGCGAATGGCGCAAACGTGGGCTGAAGATTACGCAAGGCCCGACCGAGATGGATTTTGGGCGCACGTTTGTCGCGCTCGATCCCGATGGACACCGGCTGCGCGTCTTTGCACCGCGTTGAAAGGATGTGTTTCAGCGGGACGATGCTTCGACGGCGTCGATCAAACCGCGTAATGCAATCGCGACCGAAGCTTGCCGCACGTCGGCGCGATTGCCGCTGAGGTAGTGCGTGCGGCTGATCGTCGCGCCGTCTTTTCGTGCCCATGCGAAGCACACCATGCCGACGGGCTTTTCCGGCGTGCCGCCGCCCGGACCCGCAACGCCCGTGACCGCCACCGTCAACGCGGCGTCGCTTCGCTGCAACGCACCTTCGGCCATCGCAATCGCGGTTGGCTCCGAAACGGCGCCATGGGCATCGAGAACCGATTGGGGTACATCCAGCAGTTCGCGCTTCGCAGCATTCGAATAGGTGACCAAGCCGCGATCGAACCAATCCGAGCTGCCCGCAATGGTGGTGATAGCGCCGGCGACGAGGCCGCCGGTGCAGGATTCCGCCGTGGCAACGCGCCATCGCTGTGCGAGCAAACGCTCGCCGAGCTCCGCGGCCAACACCTCGATGTCGTGATCATTCATCGGCATTCGTCCGGGCGGGCGCGGTAGTGATACGTGTACGCGGTCACAAACCCGAATTTTCGATATACGGCGAGCGCCGGAGCGTTTTCCGCGTCAACCTGCAGATAGGCGTGCGTTGCGCCGTTTTCCCATGCCCAACGCAAAAGCTCCGTGACAATTTGACTCGCCGCTCCGCGACCGCGGAACGCGGCGTCGGTCACCATATCGTAAATGCCCGCGAGGCCCCGGTCGAGCGCGACTTGACCGCAGCCAATGGTGCGGGCCTCGTGCCGCGCAACGATCGCGCGCGTCGCGAGCGGTGTGCTCGCTAGACGCTCCAGATGGGCAGCGCGCTGTTCCGCCGATGATCCGCGCAGCGCGGCAACTTCATCGACGAACGCCTCGATCGGCGGCGCCGCAAGCTCGATTCCCGTTTCCGGCGGCGGTTCCGGTGGGCGGTCAAGCGCAACCAATTGGACATACGTTGGCTGGAACACGACGTAGCCGCGTGCTTCGAGCGCCCGGTCGAGATCGGGCGGTTGAATGAACGGCGTCATTCGGAACAACGTAGGCAAGCCGTGAACACCATAGACGCGTTCGCAGTGATCGATCTTGATGTCGAGCGACAGCGTCGAACCGAAATAGGGATTGACGCTGCGAGCGCGCTTGGCCTTTCCCGGCGAAACGCGCAGAAGCCAACCATCGTAGAAAAGCTGCCGCTGCGTTTGCAGCGCGTTCAACCCAGCCTCTTCGATGAGGGTCAATGCAACATCACTCATTGCCCGTTCCCCACGAGTCGCACGACGAGCGCGAACACAAACAATGTGTACGCAGCAGCAAGAAGATCGTCGACCATGACGCCGATTCCGTTCTTGAGAGCAGCGTCGACCTGTCGAATCGGCGGCGGCTTCGCGATATCGAAGATGCGGAAGAGCAGGAACGCGAATGCCTGCCGCAGCGGGTCGCCGCCGACGAAATAGAGCACGATCAAAAAGGCGACGATTTCATCGATGACGATGCCGCCATGGTCCGGAACATCCAGATCGCGACCGGTGACGTCCGCCGCCCACGTCCCCAATGCAAAAAGCAGCACGATCGCGGCAACGAATCCGACATCGGATGCGTATGCGCGCAGCAACGCCGCGATTGGAATCGCCACGAGCGTCCCGAAGGTCCCCGGGGCAAACGGCGCTAGACCGCTGCCGAAGCCAAGCGCGATGAAATGCGCTGGATGGCGCAGCAGGAAGCGCAATGTCGGCGACGCGGCGGTCACGACGCGAAATGATCGAATGCGCACGGCAGCGCCGGCAAAGGCGTCCCGTGCTCATCGCGGACGATGAAGTCTTCCGCGACGGTGATCGCGCCGATGCGGCTCAACGGAAGCTCCAGCGCGCGGCTGATATCGACGATGCGATTACGAAGCGCCGGATTCGCGGTAAAGCACAACTCGTAATCGTCGCCGCCCGCGAGCAGACAGCGAAGCGCCAATTCACGTTCGGTGCCGGCAAGCTTCCCGTCCAGTGCCGGCGATCGCGGGATCGACGCCAGCTCGATGGTCGCGCCAACGCGTGACGTTTCGAGAATGTGCGCAAGGTCGCCCGTCAGTCCGTCGGAGATATCGAGCGCGGCCGATGCAATATCGCGCAGGCGTTCGCCGAGCGCTACGCGCGGCTCCGGTGCT
>DASPYC010000205.1:0-7788 GCA_035636955.1 Casimicrobiaceae bacterium | reverse complement strand
GCAACGCATCACGGATTGATGCATTGCAGCATGACACTTTGTGTACAACGACTTCGAATTTGCTGCCTTGCTGCCGACTTACAGGTATTCCGTCAATGCGCGCCAGGCGTCCACCTTTCGCGCGAGCGGGAGCGTATACGCCGGACTGGTCGAGGGCAAAATCAGCGTCGAGAATCCCTCGGCTCGCCAAGCCGGCTCGGCACGCGCCGCAGTGCCGCCGTTGAAGCAAACCGCGCGCAAGCCCCGCGCGACGCGCCGCACCCGCACGATTTCGCCGCGTTCGGCATTACGAATCGCGGCGTCGAGACTTCCCTCGCGCTCGCAGGCGACGATCGTGTCCCAGATCGCAATGCCGTGCAGGCGGACGCGCGCAGTCCGTGCGGGATACGACATTTGGACGAGCGGTTCGTTCAGCAGCGCGCTCAGAACATGCCAAAAATGGTTGCGCGGATGCGCGTAGTACTGGCGGGCAGCGAGCGACGCCTCGCTGGGAAAGCTGCCAAGAATCAGCACGCGTGCGTCGGGGGCAAGCAGCGGTGGCAGTCCCCGTCTACGCATTGTGATCGATGCCCGCGGCACTCCGCAGGACGACATTAGAACCTATCTCAAAATGGGGCGAGCAGCACGAGTACCTCAGTTGCCAAATGAGGGCCCGCAGCGAGTCCCGAGATAGTACATGGAGGTACAGCGAGGGACGAGCGAGGAAACGACAAAGTAATCGGGCTGCGCAGCCAATTTTGAGATAGGTTCTAGAAGACGTGCGGCCAGCGATGCAGGCGTACGGCAAAGTCGAGCGCGACACCGGAAAATACGGCGAAGCCGAGCCAATGATTGTCGAGAAACGCGCGAAAGCATGCTTCGCGCTCGCGCGTGCGAATCCACCACAGATGTTGAACGGCGAAAGCGAACGCGACGGCAAGTCCCGCGTAATACATCGTGCCCATGGCATTTCGAAAACCGACGACTGACATCGCTCCGATGTAGATCGCGTAGCACAGGGCGACCGCCGTGATGTCGAAGCGGCCGAATGTCAGCGCCGATGTGTGGATGCCGATGTTGACGTCGTCGTCGCGATCAACCATCGCGTACTCGGTGTCGTAGGCGACGACCCAGAAAAGATTGATGACCAGCAACACCCAAGCAAATGACGATACGGCATTTTGAACGGCAGCGAACGCCATCGGTATGCCGAAAGAAAATGCGATTCCGAGGAATGCCTGCGGAAGCACGAAGAAGCGCTTGAAAAACGGATACGCAATCGCGATCGTCAGTGCCGGCACCGACCACGCAATCGTGGCGCGATTCGTCGGCAAGATCAGCACGAATGCGGCGAGAGCGAGCGCAATGGCGAGGCCCAGCGCTTCCCACGGTGCGATGATCTTTGCCGCGAGTGGGCGCGACGCTGTGCGTTTAACGCCTGCATCGAAATCGCGGTCAGCCCAATCGTTGAGAGCACAGCCGGCCGAGCGCATGATGAAGGTGCCGACAGCAAAGATCACAACAAGCGAAACGCGAGGCGTCCCATCTGCGGCGAACCAGAGCGCGGACATCGTAGGCCAGAGCAATAACAACGTGCCAATCGGTTTGTCCAGACGCAGCAGCCGCACGTAGGCATCGATACGTGCCCGCGGCGACAGATTCGCGATCGGCGTAGACACGGTATCGTTCATTGCAATCAGATCGGTAGCGCAAGCTGCTTTTTCAGCTCGCGCGGCGCGATTCGATTCAGCAAGACTTGCGGTGTCGGGTATTTCAGATTGACCCGAAGCTCGCGCTTCATCCGAAGGTTCGTGAGCCGCCGCGATTCGCTCATGAACGAAAGCAGAATCGGCGCGACTCGTTCCTCCGCTTCTTCCCAGCCGACGCGCGGCGGACGCGGCAGCCTGAATGCGTCAGCGATCATGTCGAACCAAGCGGCCATTTTGAACTCGCCATCGTCGGCGGCGTTGTAGGCGCGGTTACGTCGGCCGCGGAACAACGCAGCGACGACAGCGCGCGCCAGGTCGTCGGCATGGATGTGGTTCGTATAGACGTCATCGTCGTCGGCAAGCACCGGCGTCCCCTGCCGGATCCGATCAAGCGGCAAGCGCGTCTCGGCGTAGATGCCCGGCGCGCGAATGATCGTCAGCGCGACGCCGCTATGTCGCGCCCACGCCCGCAACCGATCTTCGGCCGCGACGCGGCGCCGTGCGCGCGGCGTCTGCGCGCGACGGGCACGCGCCTCCGTCACGCGCGCCCCGGCACAATCGCCGTAGACACCCGACGTCGAAAGGTAAACAAATCGCTGCGGTATAATCCGCGCCCTCGCGAGCGCCGCAATCAGACGTTGGGTGCGCGGATCATCGCGGCCTTCGGACGGCGGCGGCGCAAAATGCAGAACGGCGAACGGCGCTGTTCGCAGACGATGGAGCGAGCCGAAACGATCGAGATCGCCGACGATCGGCACAATGCCGCGGGCGCGGAGCTTCGGTATTTCGTCGTCGCGGCGGATCAAGCCGTACAGTCTTGCGCGGTCTTTAAGCAGCGCGGCGGTACGCAGCGCGACATCACCGCATCCGATCAACAAAACGCGAATCACGAAGTAAGTCGTCTTTCGCGCGCCGCCGAGACGTTTATGATTCGCTGGCGGCGCAAAAAATGCCAATGCAGATTACCATAAAGCCGAGCGATCACGCGTTTCCCTGCGACGCGGATGAAACGGTGTTGCAGGCCGCGATGCGAGCCGATTTGATGATTCCTTACGGCTGCCGAAACGGCGCATGCGGAACGTGCAAAGGCAAGATCATCGGCGGCGACGTCGATTACGGCGCGTACCAGCGATCGACGCTTTCGGACGACGACAGGCGAGCGGGGCTTGCGCTTTTCTGTTGCGCCAAACCATTGACCGATCTGGTGATCGAGGTGCGCGAAGTGAGGCGTGCCGGCGACATCCAGATCCGCCGCTTGCCTTGCCGCATCGAGTCGATCGACAAGCCCGCTTCCGACGTCGCGATCGTCAAGCTCAAGCTTCCCGCGAACGAACGGCTGCAGTTCCTTGCGGGCCAATACATCGATTTCCTGCTGAAAGACGGCAAACGCCGCAGTTTTTCGCTCGCGACGCCCCCGCACGCCGACGAATTGCTCGAGCTGCATATCCGGCATGTGCCGGGCGGCCTCTTTTCCGATGCGTTGTTCACGCAATACAAGGGGCGCGAAATCTTGCGCTTCGAAGGGCCGCTGGGAACGTTTTATCTGCGCGAAGAATCGGACAAGCCGATCATTTTCGTGGCGGGCGGCACCGGCTTCGCGCCGATCAAGGGCATCATCCTGCACGCGCTCCATCACGATATCCAGATGACGCGACCGATGGTGCTTTATTGGGGCGCCCGCTCGAAGCAGGACTTGTACTTGCCGGATTTGCCAGGACGCTGGCAAAGCGAGCATCCCGGTCGATTCACCTACATCCCTGTGCTGTCCGAACCAAAGCCCGAAGATGCGTGGCCGGGACGAGTGGGTTTGGTCCATCAAGCGGTGCTCTCCGACTTTAGCGATTTGTCCGGCTATACCGTGTATGCGTGTGGAGGACCTGCGATGATCGAGGCGGCGAAGCGCGATTTCACGACATTGCGCGAGCTGCCATCCGAAGCGTTTTTCGCGGACAGCTTCACCTACGCCGCCGAGTCCGAAGCGCGCGCCGATTAGTGGCCTGCAACAGGGGAATCGGTAGTGAGCGACAGCGTTATGGCGCCGCTATCCGGGCCGAGTGCAAGGCGCCGCTGCGCAGCAAGGGTAGGCCCCCTTGCAAGCAGCGGCAACGCAGCAATCGGCCCGAATAGCAAGCCAGACACTATCGATTCCCCTGTTACAGGCCACCTAGCGCATCGTGCTGCGCAGGATTGCCCCGTTACTCTCAGTGAGTGCCGTTGCGTGCGCCGCTTCCCACGCGCGGATCGAAGGCGCTTGTTGCCGCACCCAATCCGAGAGCAGTAGCGCAGCCGTCGTGTAGCCGACGACGGCGAGTGATGCCAATGCGACGCGTCGAGATGCTCGCGCATGAGCAAGTTCCCGGATCGCAGCAAGCGCAGCGGGGCCGGCAAGCAATAGCAGCGGTAATCCGAAGCGCATTTCAACCGCGGTTGTCGCGTGCAACGCTATGTGGGAAACGATATACAGAATCGCCGCACCGGCCGCCAATGCGCATAATCGATCATGGCGCGCCCGGACGATCAAAAGCGCTATACCGAGCAATGCGGTCGCCACCAACAAGTGATTCAAAATGCCGAGCGGAATTCGATACCAGGGATCCAAGTCCCGGCTGTACGTGAACAGCAGATCCTGGTCCAGCATGTTAAAAATGTGTAATCCAAGCGTCAGCGCGCCGGACAGCGGATGTTTCGCATACCACGCAAGCGGTCGTTCCTCGTCGACGGGGCCCGCGCTCGCGAACGGGTTTTCGTAAAAGATCGACGGATTCGGCACCGGCGGCAAGGCGGTCGCGTATTTGAGATAAGGAATTCCCCAGATTTGCTGGTTGTAGCCAAGGGGCGCCGCAACGAGCGCGGTGTGCTTGCCGTAGTGTCGGACGTTGTTGATGTATTGCGGCAGCATCGGCAGCAGAACGCCGACGAGCAATGCCACGATAATCGTAGAGAGCGCACGCGCCGTCGGCCGTCGTGCGAAGCATACGGCTGCAACAGCCAGCGTCCACGTAGCGAGCGCAAACAAGTTCGCGGGCCGCACCATGACGGCGGCACCCACGGCGATGCTACCGGCCAACACAGGGCGCCACGTGGTCGGACCGGCGAGAAGCGCGAGCCAGCAGGCTGTCGCGACGAGGAGCAGCGAAAGGGAGACGCTCTCGGTCAAGGACTCCGGCGTATACGAGAGCGCGAAGACGTTCAGCACGATACCGATGAACGCCCAAGTTGCGAGGGCCGGCCAAAGCCCGACAAGCTCGCGGCGAACGCCGTATGCGGCGAGCAGGTACAGCGTCAGTTGTGTCTCGAACAATAAAAATCCGACCGAGATCCCGCTGAGGTTCGCCGCCCGCGACAACAGAGCGAGAAGAAGCGGGTATCCGTAGGTTCGGATGTCGGAATAATAGAACTTGCTGAAGAGTCCGTTACGATCGATGTCGGCGGCGATGTCGAAATAGTTTTGCGCGTCGAACGCGGACGGATAAACGACGATACGCCAATAGAAAAGATGCGCGATGACGATCGCGGCCGCAAGCGCGATCCATTCACCCCGCGACAAGCCGTGATCGCGCGCGACACCGCTCATCGAACGGTCGGGTCGAGCGCGATGCTGCGAAGGCCGTAATACTTCGCCGTGCAGATGTTGTTCCATTGCTTACGATCAGCGTCGACTTCCACGAAATGAAGCGTTCGCGGGACGGTTAGGCCGATCGGCGGAACGGTCGCATCGATTGGGTTGTCGTGCGCCATCTGCCTTAGCGTTCGATCGCGTGCCAGCAGACGTTCGCGGAACGCCTCGCTTAATCGCGCATCTGCGACGAGCGACGCGCTCACGATGACCGTGCCGGCTGCCGCAAGCCCGACAAAGGAAACTGACACGAAACGGCGCCAGCGCGACTGTTGCGCATACGCGGCCAGCGGCACGAGGGCTGCAACAAACGCGAACACCAGCAGATAGATCCCATTGCGCGGCGCGAACTGCGCGGGCGCGGCGAGCACGGGGGCGATGCTGGCGAAGGCGCCAATCGCAAGCGCACCCGCTTCACGCATCGCCGAGGGCGACTCGTGCGCCGCCGGAGCCCCGCGCAGCCGATTCGCGATGAGAAGCGACGCGACTGCGAGCGCTCCGATGATCGCCACCATCGGCCAGGCTCTCATCGCAATCTCATCCAGCATGTGGAGATACTGCGTAACGACATACTGCGGTTCGAACCTGAACGAGTCGGGCGTCACTTTCGCGCGTGCGTAATTACCCGGCGCGGGGAGGAGAACGGCGGCTCCCGCAATCAGGCCGCCAACGCGAAATCCGAGTGCGCGACGCGTGATCGCAGAAAGGGTTTGCCATCTGTTCGGCACAACGAGCGCAACGTAAGCGGCGACGATCGGCAACACGAGCTCGATTGAATTGCCGACGACGAGTCCGAGTACAAAGCCGTATGCGGGTCCGCCGCGCGGCAACGCGCCGCGCAACATGCGACGGACGGGCACGAGCCAAACGAGCGTGAGGACGAGCGGCACGATGTAGACGATTCCGCCCGTCGACCAGAATACCGCCTGTCCGAGCAGCCGGTAGAGACCGAGCGCCAATGCCGCGAACACAAACGCCGACAGCGGCCAGCGGAAGTCCCGATCTTCGATCGCGAGGAACGACGCGATCAGCCATGCCGCGAGCGCGAAAAGGCACGCGAGCGCAAGAGAGATCCAACGGAGCGCTGGTATGTCGACAAGCGCGAAAGCCAAATAGAGCGGCACGCCGCTTGCGAGGCGCCCGCTCCATTCGAAGAATAACCATCGGAGCGCGCCGGCGATGCCTTTGTCGCCGACCAACACGCTATTGCAGTAGTCGTCGGCTGTCGGCCAAGTGGCAAGCGCAACCTTGGCGAGCACGACCATCAGCGCCAATGCCACGGCGCTCGACGCGAGGACGATAGGCTTGCTGTCTGCGCCTTGGGCGGCCTCCATGTGCTAACGGCTCGATACCGGTGATCCGTGGCGCATACGTGGGACGGGCGTCGGAGTGGCTAAGGTAGCATGTGCCGTCTCGGGGCGGCCAAAATGCTCGTATCCTTTGCTACAGTGCAATCCGCGCGAAACCATTGTGCATAATGTTCCTGCGAGCATGCGCGTCCCGCTGAACGACTTGCGGCGGAGCAATGAGTCGTATGTTGCGGGGTTTCGTGCGGCATTTGACCAGGTGGTCTCGAGGGGATCCTTCGTCCTCGGCGATGAAGTCGCTTCGTTTGAAGCGGAGTTCGCAGCGTTTTGCGATGTCGCGCATTGTGTCGGCCTGGCGAATGGCTCCGACGCGCTCGAGCTGGCGCTGCGGGCCGCCGGTGTGGAGGGCAATGACGAAGTGGCGACCGTCGCCAATGCTGGCATGTACAGCACTGTGGCCATTCGCGCGATCGGCGCGCGACCGTACTACATCGATGTTGACGACGATACGCTGACACTCTCACCGTCGCGACTCGACGCCCTGCTGACGCGGTCAACGCGCGCAATCGTCGTCACACACCTCTACGGCCGCCTCGCTGCGATGGACCAAATCCGGCGCATAGCGCACGCGCGGAACGTCGCCGTTGTCGAAGATTGCGCCCAGGCACATGGTGCACGCAGCGACGGCGGACGCGCGGGTCGCTTGGGCGATATCGGCTGCTTCAGCTTCTATCCGACCAAGAACCTTGGCGCGCTTGGCGACGCGGGTGCGATAACGACGAACGACGCCGCGTTGGCCAGCCGTGTTCGCGCGTTGCGGCAATACGGCTGGAAAGAGAAGTATCGCGTCGCCGTGGAGGGTGGGCGCAACAGCCGTCTCGACGAATTGCAGGCCGCGATGCTGCGTGTTCGCCTTCCGCATCTCGAGCAGGAAAACGCTGCGCGGCGGCGGGTCCTCCGCGCGTATGTCGAACATATTCGCCATCCGGAGATTCGTGTGCCGCCGCCACCGGGCGATGATTGTGTCGCCCATCTTGCTGTTGTGCGGTCCGCCGCCCGTGAGTCGCTGCGGCGGCATTTAGGCGCGGCCGGCATCGGCACCGATATCCACTATCCGATTCCGGATCACTGCCAACCCGTGGCACGCGAAGCCGCAGTGTCGCTGCCTGTCACCGAA
>DASPYC010000204.1:0-1902 GCA_035636955.1 Casimicrobiaceae bacterium | reverse complement strand
TGATCGCGACCGGTTCGCGGCCATCGATACCGTCGATTCCCGGCGTCGAATCGGTCCGCTATCTGACCAACGAAACCATCTTCGATTTACGAGAGCCCGTTCCTCATTTGATCGTCGTGGGCAGCGGACCGGTCGGCAGCGAGATGGCGCAAGCCTTTCGCCGGCTCGGCAGCGAAGTCACCGTTGTCGATATCGCGGCAGGAATCCTGCCGCGCGAGGATCCCGATCTTGCCGCGATCGTGTTCAAGCAAATCAAAAGCGAAGGCGTTCGCTATCACCTCGGCGCATCGATCGCAAAAATCGACCGCACGCCGATGGGGATTCGGCTGCTGTTGCGGGAGTCCGACGGCACGCCGGAGCCAATCGATGGAACGCATCTGCTGCTTGCAGCCGGTCGCAAAGCGACCATCGAAGACCTCGGTCTCGATGCTGCTGGCGTCGACGTGGCGAATGGGCGCATCGTGCTCGAAAACGGAGTGTCGACGACCAATTCTCGCGTCTACGTTATCGGCGATGCCGCCGGCGGTCATCAGTTCACGCATTTGGCCGAGCACCATGCCGGCATCGTCTTGCGGCATGCGATCTTCAAGCTCAAGTGGACGAAGCCGTCATCGGTCGTGCCATGGTGCACGTTCACCGACCCCGAGCTGGCCCGCGTCGGCCTCTCTGAAACCGAAGCGAGAAAGACCGGGGTGGATCATCGCGTCTATAAGTTTCCGTTCAGCGATATCGATCGTGCCCGTGCCGAAGGCGAAATCGAGGGCATGGCGAAGCTCGTCACCAGTCCCCGCGGAAAATTGCTCGGTGCCGCAATCGTCGGCCCGCACGCAGGAGAATTGATCGCCGAATGTGCGCTGGCCATTGGAAATGGCATGAAAGCAGGCGATCTGTCGGCTTCGATCCACGCATATCCGACGCTCGCCCAGATCAACCGCCGTGCCGCCGACATGCGATTGAAGGACGCATTGACGCCCCGAGCGAAAATGTGGATCAAGCGAATCTTCCGATTACAAGGCAGCTGATGGGCGGCGACAGGGCTCGACAGCGGCTCACCATGCGACAGCGCATTTGGCCGCGGTTGATAATCGTCGCCATCTTCGTCGGCGCGCTTGTCGCATTCGTCGCGCTCGGCGGCAACGAATATTTGCGTCTCGAGTCGGTCAAGCGCCATCGCGACGAATTGCAGACATTCGTTGCCATGCACTACGCGCCGGCGCTGTTGATCGCATTTCTCGTTTACGCCGCAGCGACGGCATTCAGTCTGCCCATCGCGATTGTTCTTTCGCTGACGATCGGTTTCTTGTTCGGCCGGTGGGTGGGAACCTCCATTGTCGTCGCGGCCGCAGCGATCGGCGCGACGTTGCTGTTCATTGCTGCGCGTTACCTATTCGCCGACGCTGCTCGCAAGCGCCTTGGCACTGTAGGCGAACGGATCAATGCCGGCTTCACCAAAAACGCGTTTCTCTACTTGCTGTTCCTGCGGCTCGTGCCCTTGTTCCCGTTCTTTCTGGTCAACCTCGCGCCCGCGTTCACGACAATTCCAGTTTCCACGTTTGTCGCCGCAACCGCCGTTGGCATTATTCCCGGCACGTTCGTGTTCGTTAATTTGGGTCAGGCACTTGGCAGCATCGATTCGCCGAAGGGGCTCCTGTCGCCTGAGCTTGTCGGGAGTCTTCTGCTGCTCGCAATGCTCGCGCTGGTTCCAGTGATCGTGCAGAAGATCCGTGCGCGGCAAGCCTCGAGGGTGCGCCGGTGAAAGTGGCGGTCGTCATTCCGTTCTTGAATGAAGCCGCTGCGTTGCCGCAAACGCTTGCGGCGTTATACCGCGCGATCGACGCATTCGAGGCGGTCCAGGTGATCGCCGTCGACGGCGGCAGCAGCGACTCGAGCCGCGGTCTGGTT
>DASPYC010000203.1:0-7255 GCA_035636955.1 Casimicrobiaceae bacterium | reverse complement strand
TTCAAATCGAAGGCGTCGCCGCCCGTCATCGAGTTCGATGCCGCAGGCAATGTTGTCAATGCTTGGGGCGATGCGTCGCTCGTGCCCGCGAACACCATCGGACCGGCGGGCAACAACATCGGCGGCCAGAACGCCGTGCTGCCAAACGGCATCCATGGTTGCTACGTCGACTATCAGGACAACCTCTGGATCGGCGGCAATTCCGACGGCGTCGTCCAGAAGTGGTCACACGACGGCACCACCAAACTCCTCCAGATCGGCACGAAGTTCGTCTGCGACAATCCGCCGACAAACGTCTGCAGCGGCGATTCGCCGACTACCGGCAGCAGTCACACGCTGCTGCATCGCCCGGCCGACATCGCGGTCGATTCGACCAACGGCGACGTTTACATCGCCGACGGTTACGGCAATCATCGTGTTGTGGTGTTCGACAAGAGCGGCAACTTCTTGCGCCAGATGGGCGGCACCGGGACGGGCCCTGGTCAATTTGCGCCTTTGGGTGGCGGACATCCGCATTGCGTCGTTATCGGGAAGGACGGGCTGGTGTACGCGTGCGACCGTGCGAACGACCGGATCAATGTGTTCCAGAAGGACGGGGCGTTCGTCCGCGCCATTCCGATCGTTCCCGGCACCGGTACGCCGGGACTTGGCCTCTCGGGTTCGGCTTGGGACGTTGATTTTTCGCCCGATGCAGCACAGACATTCATGTACGAATCCGACGGCAGCAATGAGATCATGTGGATCATGGACCATGCCGCCGCGATGAGCGGATCGGCGAACTCGATTCTGTCGGGATTCGGCCGACCCGGTCACATGGCAGGCGATTTCACATACCTGCACATGATGGCGATCGATTCTGCGGGCAATCTATACGCAGGCGAAACCATCGGTGGACGGCGCATTCAAAGGTTCACGCGCTCATCCAACTGCCCGGGCCATTCCGAAGGGCAGGGCGGCGCAGGTCTCTATCAATGCCCCGGTAATAGCGGCGGTCATTGATACGAATGCAGGCAACGGCGCGATGGCGGAAGGAGGATCCGCCACCGCGCCGCGAAGTATCTCGGGCGGTGCTTGCGCAAGGCGAGTATCGTTTGCGCGCGTTCCTCCCATTCGTTTGAGCATTTCTTGACGAGAATCCCCGATTGTCGTTTTTCGCGCAGTGCTCGTCTTTGGCTGATCGTCGCATCGGTGGTGTTGCTCATCTCGCCAACGCATGTCGCCGCGAACGGCGCTGATCTTCCCTCTGAAATAGTCCTTCAGGGATTCCTGAAGCCGGAGGGCAGCCGTGTCCGGTTGCTTCTCCGAGTTCCACTCGTCCTGCTATCGAACTTCGCGTTACCGCAGCGCGGACCCGGCTATCTCGACCTCGCGCACGCCGCTGACCGCCTGAATGAAGTGGCTCAAGCAACGGGCCGCCAAATCGAGATCTCCGACGAAGGCGCTCCGCTGATCCCAATGGTGCGGGCAGCTCGAATCTCGGTGCTGTCAGATCGGTCGTTTGGAAGCTATGACACGGCCCGAGCGTCGCTCGAGGGTCCGCGATTGCCGGTCGAAACCGAGCTGTTCTGGAACCAGGGTTTCTTCGACGCCGCACTCGAGTATCCGTTGCACTCGGCTGATGCGCATCTGTCGATCCGCGCGAACGTTGCGCCGGAGCTTTTGCGCCGCGTCAAGCTGCATTTGACGTTCCTCCCGGTCGGCGCACCTCCGCGCACGTACGAGATTGCCAGCGGCACCGGCTGGATACCGCTCGATCCGACGACATCCGAAGCGGCGTGGCTTTCGCTCAAAGGCGGCTTCGTCGATTCGTTTGCGTTCGATCGGCTGGCCTTCCTGTTGTGCCTGATCGCCCCTTTCCGCAACTTGCGAAGCTTGCTGGCGGTCGTCGTCGTCATGGCAGGCATGCAAGCACTGACGCTAACCGCGACCGGAGCACGCTGGTTCTTGGAAACGCCCTGGTTGCAGCCGTTGGCCGATACAACGCTTGCAGCGGCAATATTGCTGCTCGCCATCGGCAATCTCAGCGCACCAAGTCTCCGCCGCCGATGGTTCGTTGCAGCGCTGATGGCAGCGCTCGGCGGCTTTGCGATCGGCCCGCTATTCGTCGATCGCTGGCAATTCGCGGGCGCACACGCGATCGTGGCCGCCGTCTCTTATAACGCTGGAATTGTGATCGGCGCCATCGTCATCCTGGTCGCTTCGCTCATCGTTCTGCGCGCGTTATTCGCGTGGGTGCTGGGCGCGCCGCTGGGCGTCATCGTGTTATCGGCGCTGCTTGGACTCGTTGCGTGGCAATGGTTGTTCGATGGCGTTCATCGCTTTCAACATGTGGCCGATGCCGGTATTTCGGCAGCATCGATCATTGCCGTCGTGCGGTGGTTGGTGCCTGCGGTGTTGCTCGGCGCGGCCGCATATTTCTTGCCGCGCAATTTTGGCGGCGAACGTGTTCAAACGTTGCGCGATGCGTTATTCCCGAGGCGCGTCGAATGAAGTTCTCCGTCAGATGAGGCCTTCGAGCAGCTGCACGTCGACGGCCGCGCCCGCCTGAACGTTGCCGGTGTCGGCGCCCAGAACGATAAAGCAATTCGCCTGAGACATTGACGACAAGATCCCGGAACCCTGATCGCCGGTCGTGCGCACCTGCCATCCACCGGCGCCATCCGGAGCAAGGATGCCGCGCTGAAATTCGGTCCGTCCCGGTGCTTTCTTGATCGGCACGGCAAGTGTCGCCTTGAACATCGGCATCGGCGTCACGTTGGCGCGACCCTGGAGCACAAGCAACGCATCGCGGACGAATTCGTAGAACGTCACCATCACGCTCACGGGATTGCCCGGAAGTCCGAAGAAGTGCGCGTCGCCGATCTTGCCGTAGGCGAGCGGACGGCCGGGCTTCATCGCGATCTTCCAGAACAGGACTTCGCCGAGCTTGTCCAGAAGCTGCTTGACGAAGTCCGCCTCACCGACGGACACGCCACCCGATGTAATGACGACGTCGGCGTTGTCCGCTGCCGTCGCAAACGCACGCTCCAACGCGTCCGGCACGTCGGGAACGACGCCCATGTCGACGATATCGCAGTTGAGCCGCGTCAGCATGCCGTAGAGCGTGTAGCGATTGCTGTCGTAGATTTCGCCGGCGCCAAGTGGTTGACCGACTGATCGGAGCTCGTCGCCGGTCGAAAAGAAAGCGACGCGCAGCTTGCGATAGACGCCGACTTCGTTGATTCCGAGCGACGCGAGCATTCCAAGCTCCGCCGGACGAAGCGGCTGGCCGGCGTGAAAAACGATGGCGCCGCGCTTTAGATCCTCGCCCGCGAAGCGCCGATTCTGTCCGGCTTTGCCGACTGCACCGGCCGTTATCGATACACCGCCGGGAACTTCGGTTGCGCGCTCCTGCATCACGACGGTGTCCGCGCCTCCCGGCATCACCGCTCCGGTGAAAATGCGCACCGCTTCGCCGGCCCTGATTGGGCTGCCATAAGGTTTACCGGCGAACGATTCGCCGATCCGCTTCAGCGTTGTCGCGCCATCATTCTTCAAATCGGCAAAGCGAATGGCCCAACCGTCCATTGCGGAGTTGTCGTGACCCGGCACGTCGATCGGTGACGTCATGTCCTCGGCCAGAATGCGGTCGAGCGCAAAGCGGATATGGATACGCTCGATCGTCGTGATCGGCTTCAGGAATTGACGGATCAACGCACGCGCCCGTTCGACGGGCATCGAATTCGGATCGTAATCGTCGGCGCACGAGAGCTCGCGCAGCGTTGTGGGTTCGTTCATCGGTTGTTCGATACAGGCTGCGCCGAATTCTCGAGCTCGGCGCGTGTGTTGATATTGCGAAACGCGTCGGCTTCATCATCGAACGGCACCTCTGTGACCGCGAGCGTCGCGTACCAGGCGTCGATCTTCCGTCCGCCGTTCTCGAGAAAGCTTGCCAGGTGCGGCAGAACGTCGCGTTGGACGAGGGCGAATACCGGATGTGATTGTTCGAAGGTTTTCGCGACGGCGAGTTGCGCGCCGTCGCGGACAAGCGCAGCGGAAAGTCGTGCGACGAGATCGGGCGGCAGGAACGGGGAATCGCAAGGCGCGGTGACAACATACGGCGTTGTTGCGCCCGTCAGCCCCGCGTGCAGTCCCGCGAGCGGCCCGGCAAAACCGCCGATGCCGTCCGTGACGACGCGATGCCCGAACGCACGATAGCGCTCGACGTTTTGATTGGCGTTGATGATGACATCGCCGACTTGCGGTGCGAGGCGCGCAAGCACGTGCGCGATAAGCGGCCGCCCGTCGAGCGACACGAGTCCCTTGTCGACGCCACCCATCCGCCGGCCCTGCCCCCCAGCCAGCACGATGCCGGTGATGTCGGTCCGCGCGACGGACGTGAGCGCAGAAGGGCCGCCCCGAGGCGCGAACTGCTCCCCGCGCGCCTTTTCTGGGGGCCGAGGGAAGAGCGTAGCGGCAAAGCCGCAAGCGTGCGGGGCCATCATGTCACGCTAAGAACCGTTCGCCGCCGGTAAAGACGAGATAGTGCTTGTTCGTCGCGCGGCCGATCATCGTCATGCCGACTTTCTGCGCGATCTCGTACCCCATTTGCGTGAGCCCCGACCGCGACACGAGAAAGGGAATCCGCATTTGCGCGGCCTTGATCACCATCTCGGACGTGAGCCGGCCCGTCGTGTAAAAAACCTTGTCGGCGCCGTCGATGCGATCGAGCCACATGCGACCGGCGATTGCATCGACAGCGTTGTGGCGGCCGACATCCTCGACGAACAGCAGAATTTGCGCATGCTCGCCATCGTTACTGGCCAACGCACAGCCGTGGACGGCGCCGGCCTGCTTGTAGATTGTCTCGTGGATGCGGACTTGTTCGAGCAGCTCGTAGAGCGCCGGCCGACGAAGCGTCGCATTCTGCGGCAGCGTGACGCTGTCGATCTCCGCCATCAAATCGCCGAACACCGTGCCCTGACCGCAGCCGGTCGTCGTCGTGCGCTTCGCGGTCTTCGCGTCGAGATCAACGAGACCGTTACGCGTCTTGACCGCAACCGAGCTCGTTTCCCAGTCAACTTGCACGGCAACGATGTCTTCAATCGAATCCACCAGGCGCTGATTGCGCAGATACCCGATCGTCAAGTCCTCCGGCGCGGCGCCGAGCGTCATCAGCGTGAGGATTTCCTGCTTGTCGACGTAGACCGTCAACGGATGCTCGCCCGCGATCGGAACCGTGCGCGTCTCGCCGAGCTCGTCGACGGCATCGACATCGAAAGTCGCTGGACGACCGGCATCAGTCAACAGCGGGCGATACGGTGAGTTCGGCGCATTCACGTGTCGTCAGCCGCCGATGTAGCTCATCTCCACCTTGGCGACACGAGGCGTATTCGCGCTGCGAATCTCGGAGTACCGATCGGCGCGCTTGCGCCAGATCGCGGCGATGGCGTTGCGGATTTGTCCGTCGTCGTAACCGTCGCGGACCAGCGCACGAAGATCGTATCCCTCGGTCGCGAATAGGCAGGTGAACATCTTGCCGTCGGTGGAAAGCCGGGCGCGCGTGCAGTCGCTGCAAAACGCTTGCGTGACCGATGCGATCACGCCGATCTCGCCGCTGCCGTCGCGATAACGCCAGCGCTCGGCGACCTCGCCGGGATAATTGGCGTCGATTGCCTCGAGTGGTAGTTCGCCGTGAATAGTCTCGATGATCTCGGCAGCGGGGACGACATCGTCCATCCGCCAGCCGTTCGTATGGCCGACGTCCATGTACTCGATGAATCGAACGATGTGGCCGCTGTTCCGAAAATGACGCGCGAGCGGCAGGATGGCGTGCTCGTTCATTCCGCGTTTGACGACAGCATTGATCTTGATCGGAGCGAGTCCGGCCGCCTGCGCCGCGTCGATGCCTTCGAGCACCCGTGCGACCGGAAAATCGACGTCGTTCATCGCGCGAAATGTCGTGTCGTCGAGCGCGTCGAGGCTGACGGTGACACGCGCAAGTCCCGCGGCACGCAACGCACCCGCCTTCTTGGCGAGCAGCGCGCCGTTGGTGGTCAATGTGAGATCGACGCCCGGCAATGAGGCGAGCTGCTCGATCAAACGCTCGATGTTTTTTCTTAGCAGCGGCTCGCCGCCGGTTAACCGAATCTTGCTAACGCCGAGGTCGACGTAGATGCGCGCGAGGCGCGCGATCTCCTCGAACGTCAATAGTTCGCCGTGAGAAAGGAACGGATAGTCGCGGCCGAAGACATCTTTTGGCATGCAATAGACGCAGCGGAAATTGCAGCGGTCCGTCACCGAGATGCGCAAATCGTGCATCCGTCGGCCACGCTGGTCTGCCGGAAGCACGGTCGCATCGTATGGAAAGTCAGCGGCTTCGCGGACGAAGGCGTCACGCGTCGCCGGCGCTATCGCGCGGATGTCGGCAAGCGGAATGATCTTGTTCACCACGAAAGGATGTTAGCAGAGCAGGCGAGCGTCGTACCCTTGACACCGGTGTATGATCGTTTGCACGTTTTTTAGTGCCACTGACCCCCTAAAAGCCCATGCAAGCGTTACGGTTTCCAATCGATGTCATCATCGAGCGCCGGCGACTGACCAATCGATGGATGGGCGAAACTTGGCAACCGGCCAACGTCGAGTTAATGAGCTCAGGCCGCGGGGAATTCGCCGAATGCCTGGGCGACGACGGACCGATCACCCAGTGGCGCGTCGGCACTTATACGATCGAATTGCACCCCACCGAGGCAGAAGGTTACTTCCTCAATTTGACGGCGCCGGCACCATGCGTATTCATCATGTGGCGAATGTTCGACGATCGCGTGCCGCCCGCGCGCCCGGTTGTGGTGACGGTCAGCTACAACGAAGCGGGACGGTTGCTCGATGGCGGCGAGCGCGTCGACAGCGTTCCCATGCCGGCGGAAATCATGGCGTGGATGAAGCCGTTCGTCGCCGCACACTACAAACCCGAGCCGCGGCGCAAGGTCAAACGTAATGATCCGTTCGCTGCGGACGCTGCCGCCCGCGAGCGCGAATCGCACAAGTGAATCGGGCTGAAAGCTGATGTCTGAAGACGAGAAGGCGCACGAGCCGCTAACCCTGAAGCGATGGTCCGCGCGGAAGCTCGCTGCCGCGCAGGAAGCGAAGGTTGGTCCGCCCTCCGAGGTTCCTCCTGCGGCAGTGCAACCCACCGCCAAACCTGCAACCGATCCAACCTCTGCGGCGCCCGCATTGCCGCCGGTCGATTCGCTGACGTTCGATTCGGATTTCACGG
>DASPYC010000202.1:0-2897 GCA_035636955.1 Casimicrobiaceae bacterium | reverse complement strand
TCCCAAGATCGACGCGCCGGCGGAATTCCGCTTCGAGCCGAAGGCAGTCGCGGAGACCGCGAATACGGCGTGGTGGATGCAGTACAACGATCCTGTGCTCGAGGCGCTGATCGCCGAAGCGCTCGTGAACAACCGCAACGTCAAGATCGCCGCCGCGAACGTCCTGCAAGCGGCGGGATTGCTCACCCAGACGCGCTCGGCACTGTTTCCGCAAGTCGGTTACAGCGCCAAAGGCGAGCGACAGAAAATTCCCGATACCGGCTTCGTGGCAATCATTCCGAACTTTCCCAACCCACAGACAAGCTATGAGGCGTTGCTCAGCGTGAGCTGGGAGCTGGATCTCTGGGGGCGCGTCCAGCGTCTAAGCGAAGCGGCGCTGGCGAACGTGCTGGTCAGCGACAACGCGCGCAATGGCGTGATTCTCTCGTTGGTTGCTTCGGTTGCCAGCGATTACATCCAATTGCGCGGTCTCGACGAGCAACTCGCGATTGCAAAGCAGACGCTCGGCACGTACGCCGAGTCGGTGCGGCTCTTCGAGCTCCAATTCAAATACGGGCAGGTCTCGCGGATGAACGTGGCGCAAGCGCAATCGCAATACGAGACCGCCGCAACGCAAATTCCGCTGATCGAATCGCAGATCGCGCAGATGGAGAACGCGCTTTCGATTCTGCTCGCCCGCAATCCGGGGCCAATCGCCCGCGGGAAGACGATTGATGAACTGGTGATGCCGACGGTTCCCGCAGGCGTGCCGTCGGAGCTACTCGAGCGACGCCCCGATCTCATGCAATCGGAACAACAATTGATCGCCGCCAATGCGCAAATCGGTGCCGCGAAGGCGTTGTACTTTCCGACGATTTCACTCACCGGCGCGTTCGGCGCTGCCAGCAGCGACCTGTCGGATCTCTTCAAGGGCCCCGCGCGAGTGTGGAACTATGCAGGCCAGTTGACCGGCCCGATATTCACGTTCGGTCTGATCAGCGGACAGGTGACGCAGGCGGAGGCCGCGCAACAGTCCGCGCTGTTCAACTATCAGCAGACGATCCAGAACGCATTCGCCGACGTCGACAACGCACTTATTGCGAATCAGAAGCTGTCGGAGCAGTTGGCCGCACAAAAAAAGCTGGTCACGGCGCTGAAGACCTATTCACGGCTTGCAACCCTGCAATACAAAGGCGGTTATTCACCCTATTCGACGGTGCTGCAGGCGGAGCAATCGCTATTCCCTGCCGAGCTTACGCTGGCGAACATTCGAGCGTCGGTGCTGGCTTCGAGCGTCAACATCTATAAGGCGATGGGCGGAGGCTGGGTTGCCATCGCGAGCAATACGACGGCCAGTGGCGCTGCGACTACTCCGCCCATAGATGCGTTGCGAAAGCCGCCACCGCTTTTTTAGCGATCTCTGGAAAACCCGAACGCGATCGTCAGAGCCGCTCCGAGTCGGCTGACGAATCACCGCGAGGTCGGAACGTCCCGAGATGCTCGTCGATACGTCCTGGCAAGAA
Source organism: Casimicrobiaceae bacterium (assembly GCA_035636955.1). Taxonomy (GTDB): domain Bacteria; phylum Pseudomonadota; class Gammaproteobacteria; order Burkholderiales; family Casimicrobiaceae; genus VBCG01. The sequence continues at coordinate 1,395 of DASPYC010000202.1, read as the reverse complement.
ATGTGCGCTGAGGATCAGCAGGTAAGCAACGAGCGCCAGGCGCGTGTTAAAAAATGCGATCGCCATCGATAGCGCCGGAACGACGGCGAACAATGCGACACGCCGCTTAAGCAATGTGACGGCTATCGGCGTCAGTTCCGGCGTCGCGAGATAGGGGTGGCGGGAAAGGTACCGCAGGTGCACGTAGCTGACGAAGCTCAGCAGCAAGAGCGTGACGCCGTAGATCTCGCACGGCAGCACCAAGTCCTCGTGATCGCCGACCAGATCGGTGGCGAAAGGCAGAAAGCTGATCAGCAGCAGAAACAGCATGTTGATCCAGATCAGCCGCCGATCGGTGTAACGGACGTAATGGAATTGCACGTGATGGGCGACCCAATAGATGCCGATCACGACGAAGCTGATCGCGTAAATCGCGAAATGGCGCTGGAGCTCGACGAGACGGCTCCACAGCGCCTCGTTGGTCGGGTAGGGGACATTTTCCGGCAGCTTGATGTCCAGTACGAGGAGCGTGAGAGCGACGGCGAAAATGCCGTCGATCAGCGCCTCGATCCGGTTCTTCTCGAAGCCGCGGAGCGGAAATTGCGAACCGGTCTCCATCGATTTCTCCTGTCCGTTAGCGGGCCGACGAGCGCGCGGCGGGCTGCCAGTCGGCCTTCCACTCGTCGTTCTCGTCGTTGAACAGCTGCACGACCTGCTTGCGCAGCCATTGGTTGCGTGAGTCGTTGTGGTACTTGCGATGCCAATGCTGTTTCAAGTCGAAGCCGGCGATGTCGAAGGGGGCCCGCGCGATCGCGAGATCCGGCGACAAGCGCGAGAAATACAAGGCGAGCGCATGCGGTACCGTCGTGACGAGGTCCGAGCGCGCGATGATCATCGGCAAGCTCAAGAAATGCGGCGTGAGGAGAACGATCTTGCGTGAAATCTTCTTGCGTTCCAGAAAGCGTTCGAAGATCTCTTGGCTGCGGCCCTCGGCGCGCACCACCGCGTGTTCCATCGCGAGAAACGCTTCGAGCGTCAAGCGCTTCGCGCGAAGCGGGTGACCAGCGCGCAGCAGACAGGCGAAGTGATGCGTGAACAGTCGCTGCTGGAAAAAACTCTGCCGTGTGAGGTCGGGAAAATATCCGATCGTCAGATCGATGTCGCCCTTTTCGAGTCCTTCGGCGATTTGATGAGGCGGCATCGATACCGAGCGGATGCCCGCATGCGGCGCCGGCGCGCGTAATCGCTCGAGGAGCTTCGGCAGAAACACCATCTCGCCGACATCGGACAGCGCAAATGTGAACGGCTGCGTGCTGATACCCGGATTGAACTGCTCTTCCGCCAGCAACCCCTGCTGAAGTTGCGTAACCAGCGGCCGTGCGATTGCAATCAGCGCGTGGGCGCGCGGCGTCGGCG
>DASPYC010000201.1:0-5763 GCA_035636955.1 Casimicrobiaceae bacterium | reverse complement strand
GAAGTTAACTGTATAGCTGAAGCGTGGCGGTCCAACGGCTCTAGAACGTATCTCAAAATGGGGCTGCGCAGCCAATTTTGAGAAAGGTTCTAGCGTTCGTCGACCTTGTACTCGACGTACGCACGATCGCGCGTTTGCCGGACGAATTCCTGAAACTGTTCGTCGCTCTTGCGTTCCCGCAGCGCTCGGCGCGCCTGTTCGCGACGTCGCTCCAGTGTGATGTCCTGCTTCCGCCGCTCGAGCACTTCGATCAGATGCCAACCGAATGGCGTGCGCACCGGCGCGGACAGCTCATGCAGCGCGAGCTTGTCCATCGCTCGGTCGAAATCCGGAACCGTATCGCCGGGAGAAATCCAGCCGAGATCGCCGCCCTTCGCGCTCGTCGCGTCCTCCGAGTTGACCCGCGCCAAATCCTCGAACTTGGCGCCACCGGTGATGCGCTCGCGCAGCCGCTCGATCTTGACCTTGCCTTCCGTTTCGGACGTCGTCTCATTGACTTTGATGAGGATATGGCGCGCGTGCGATTGATCGACAACCGTCGGCTGATCGCGGTTGCGCAGTTCAGCAACTTTGAAGATATGAAAGCCCGCTGGCGAACGAAGAACGCTCGAAACATCGCCCGGCTTCATTTTTTGTGCGGGCTCCGCGAAAATCGAAGGAAGACGCGCGGGTGTGCGCCAGCCAAGACTGCCGCCTGATGTGGCATCCGGTGCGTCGGAGAAACTAGCCGCCACCGTTGCGAATTCTTTGCCGCTTTTGATCTGCGCCAATGCGTCTTCGGCGCGCCGTCGGCGCGTCTCGATTTGATCGGCGGACGCCTGCTCGGGAACGGTAATGTAGATGTGCGACAGCAGGTATTCGCGCTCACCGCCGGCCTGCGACGCGACCGTAGCCAGATAGTTGTCAACCTCGGCGTCGGTCACAAGAATCTTGCTGTCGACTTCGCGATCGCGCAACCGCTGCATGATGACCTGGCGGCGGATGTCCTCACGATAATTGGCGTACGGAATGTTTTCTTTTGCGAGCACCTTACGAAATTCGTCCGCCGATAGTTTGTTTTCCTCGGCAATCCGCAGGATCGTGCGTTCGACTGTCGTGTCATCGACGCGAATGCCGGTCTCCTTGGCAAACTGGGTCAATGCGCGTTCGGTGATCAGCCGTTCCAGCACCTGCTTGTCGAGCACGTCGGTGGCGGGAGCGGGAACGTTCGAAGCCTTGAGTTGTTCCAGCAGGACTCGCTTTTGCTCGCGCAGGTCCCATTGGGTGAGCGCTTCGTCGTTGACCACGGCGACGACGCGATCGAGCGGAACGATGTCGGGAGCCGCACCCGGCCCAGGTGCTTGCGCCAGCACAATGCCCGCGAATGCACCGGCACCAGCGAGCGCTGCACGCGCAACGAACGAAACGGTCATCGATTGCTCCGCGATTCGATTCAGTAGCCTGGGACCGGATCGAGGCTGCGATCACGCATACGCAGCGTCGGATCGTTGGTGGGCATATACCCGGGAACGCTCCGTCGCAGAAGCTCAAGCGGGCTCGTTCCGACACGTGCGAGCCCGTTAAGTTCGAGCTGGAGGAAGATTCCCGTCGACGTCTGCTGCGTCGTTGTCGTGAGTCGCTGCCCAACCACACGCAGCACCCAGCAATCGCCATTGTACTCGAAGCCTGCGACCGCCTCCAACGTCTTCTTGTCGGTGAACGAATAGTTCCAGCGCCCGAGCAGCGTCAGATGGTCGGAGACCGGCCATTGACCCGAAAGATCGACTTGCTTGATTTGCGTGATTCCGCCGATCGGATCGAGAAGCTCGCGCGTGTAGCGCCATACCGCGTTGAGCGCGCGCCCCGGCGACGGCGTGTAGCGGACGCCGGCATTGAAACGCTCGAATTGCGTGGCGTCAAAGTTGTATTGCAGAAGACTCGTCAACGTCCACACGTCGTTCAGGCGTCCCTCTGCGCCAAAAAGAAAGTCGGACTTCCCCGCGGACCGCGGCGCTTCGTTCAGTGTTACCAGTTGATCGGCAAAATAGAAACGCTGGCCCACGGCGAGCCGCAAGCGCTCGGCGCCGGTGCCGGGATCGAGAAAGCGCGACGTCAGCGCGAGGGTGAGCTCGTTCGCGTCGCCAATCCGATCGTTGCCGAGGTAACGATTTTCCGAAAAGAGTTGCGTGAAATTGAAGTCGTCGAGCGCCGTATCGAATACCGGCGTCTGGTCCTGCTTTCGAAATGGAATGTAGACGTAGAACGCACGCGGCTCCAGCGTCTGGATGATATCCGTGTCGAACATGCGGTCTTCGCGCTCGAACACCAGGCCGGCGTCGAGGCTCGCGATCGGCACGGTGACCCGAGGACGTTGTTCGGGCAGCGTCAGCGTCGTAGTGTTGAGATCGTATTGTCGGTAATTCACGCTGCCGCGCGCGGTAAGAAACCACGCTGCCCCCCGCTGATGCCAGGCGACCGTCGGATAGAGCACGAAGCGGCTGCCGGTCGGCGTCAACGCGCCCTGCGCGAAATCCGCGTATTCGGAAACGCCGCTCCATGTCAGTCCCAGCCAATCGGTTTCACGCAAGGTTCCTAGAATCTGCGGCAGGCGGTTATACGGTGGAATCACCGGCGCGTTGGGATCCTGCAGCGTCTGGAAGCTCTGGGCGCGCGCGAGAAGCGACCACGGCCCGTGCGATGCGACGAGCCCCACGTCGCGCGGAAGCGATTTCTGCGACGTGACCGCGACTCGATCGGCAAGATCGGCGAAATAGGTGTCGTCCGATACCTTGGTGGCGTTCACAAAACCAGCCAGCCAAGGTGTGAACTGCTCGTTATGTTTGATGCTCAGCAGATACCGTGCCTCCCCCGTGACGCGGTCGTTCAACCCTTCCACATTCATTTCGCCGGTTGCCTGACCCAGCGGTGCGGTTGGGTCGCCGAGCAGATAACGGAATTGCGCTCCGATCTGCAATCCGCGTTTGGTCATAAGCCGCGGCGTAATCGTGGCGTCGTAATTCGGCGCGAGGTTCAGGTAGTAGGGTGCCGACACTTCGAATCCGCGCACGCCTGATGAACCGAACAGCGGCGTCAGGAAGCCCGACTTGCGCTCGTTCGACAGCGGAAACTCGAGCCACGGCGAATACATCACCGGAACATCCATGAAGTAAACCGATGCACGGTGCGCCGTTGCCACTTTGCGCAGGTTGTCGACCTCGAGCTCGTCGCTCTTCAAGTACCAATCGCGGTTGGGTGCAACGCACGTCGTGTAGCGCGCATCGATCACGTCGTAGCGGTCGGGTCCCGCAAAACGGATTTCGCCCGCCGAACCATTGCCACTCACATCGGCGACAAAGAAGCGCGGCGCCTTGAAGAAGCCGACCTCCGTGTCACGCGTATAACGAAGCTCGGGACCGGTGATCCAGTCAAAGCCGCGACGGATCACGACGTTGCCCTTGGCCCAGATTTCGTCGTTGATGACGTCGTAGTCGAGCCAATCGGCAAGAACGGTTTCGTAACGCGATCGGAGCTCGACGCTGCCTTCGGCAGTGATGCGTTCTTCGCCGCCTTCAATTCGATCGGCGCGCAGAAACAAAACGCCACGCGGCGGCTCTTCAGGCGCAGGTGCTGCGGGCGGTCGCGGCTGACCCGGCCGTATTGGTGGCGCAGTGGCGCTCTTCGGTGCCGGCGGCGCCAATTCGGGCGACGGCTTGAGCGCTAGCTCCGCCGCGTCGGCAAACGAAACGGACAATGCTGCGCCGACGACAGCGACGATCCCGGCCATCGAACCGGCGAACCACTTCATCGGCGGAAGGAAACGCAAGTGGATCTGCCAGCCTGCTAAAATGCTGGCATTCTATAGAAAAAACACGTAGCACCCGGAGAAGCGATCTCAACGACCCCAGCTTTGCCGTGGTCGAACGGAAATCACGCTACTGGACCCCACGCAATCTGCCGACGCGCGCGCCGACGCGCTTTCCGATTGGCTCACTGCCGTGCTGGGTACGCGCGACTATGCGCTTGCTCCGGCGTCGGAGGACGCAAGCTTTCGCCGCTATTTCCGCGTAACGCTGACGGCGCCGTATCCGCCAAGCGGCGACGCCCTCACGCTGATCGTGATGGATGCACCGCCACCGCGCGAGAACTGTGCGCCGTTCGTCCGGATTGCCGCGCTGCTTGCGGATGCCGGCGTTCATGCGCCGACCGTTCTCGCACAGGATCTCGATTGTGGCTTTCTGCTGCTGACCGACCTCGGTACGACGACCTATCTGCAAGCGCTCAATGATGGGAACGCAAACGATCTTTTCAGTGACGCGCTCGATGCGCTCGTCCGTTGGCAGCTCGCGACACGTGAAGGCGCGCTGCCGCCTTATGATGAAACGCTGTTGCGGCGCGAGCTCGAGCTTTTTCCCGAATGGTACGTCAGCCGGCATCTCGGACAGACGTTGACGGACGTCGAGCGTCGAGCTTTGTCGGCGCTATTCGATCGCATTATCACCGCGAATCTCGCCCAATCGACGGTGTTCGTGCATCGCGATTTCATGCCTCGCAATCTGATGCGAACGACGCCCAATCCCGGCGTTCTCGATTTTCAGGACGCTGTGATCGGCCCCATCGGCTACGACGTCGCCTGTCTGTTCAAGGATGCTTTCATCAGCTGGCCTGAGGAGCGCGTATTGGATTGGACAATCCGTTATTGGGAGCGCGCGCGCCGTGCGCAGCTCCCGGTCCCCATGGATTTCGGCGACTTCTGGCGCGATGTCGAATGGATGGGATTGCAGCGCCATCTGAAGGTGCTGGGCATCTTCGCGCGCATCCGGCATCGCGATGGCAAGCGCGGATACGTCGAGGATACGCCCCGCTTCATTGCGTACGTGCGGCCCGTCGCGCAGCGTTACCGCGAGCTCGCGCCGCTTGCGAAACTCCTCGATCGCCTCGAGCAGCGCACGCCGAGTGTCGGCTATACCTTCTAGGAACGATTAGACCTCGATGTTCGGCGCAATGATTCTGGCGGCGGGGCGTGGCGAACGAATGCGTCCGCTCTCCGATCAAACGCCGAAGCCGCTGCTTCGCGTCGGCGGCAAGCCGCTGATCGTCTGGCAGATCGAAGCGCTTGCGCGCGCCGGATTTCGCGATCTCGTCGTCAACGCGTCGCACCATGCGAACCAGTTAATCGATTTTCTGAACGACGGAAATGCTTGGGGCGTGCAGATCAAGTGGTCGATCGAAGCGACGCCACTCGAAACTGCCGGGGGCGTTGCCACGGCCTCCCCGTTGTTGCCGGCGGGCCCGGCCTTGATCGTGTCAGGCGACGTCTGGACGACGTTCGACTATTCGACGCTCATTGCGCGCGCGGAAACAATGGCGCGCGATCCGCATGCTCCGCGTATTCATCTCGTCATGGTGCCCAATCCACCGTACCATCTTGAAGGCGACTTTGCGCTTCACGACGGCATGCTCCGCGCCGAAGGCGACGCAAAGCTCGTTTACGGCAATATCGGACTGCACGACACCGCTCTTTTTCGCGACCTGCCGCGTGGCGTCCCGTTGCGCTTGTTGCCGTTGTGGCACGACTGGATGGCACGCGGGCTCGTGTCAGGCGAATGCTTCGACGGTGCATGGGCCAATGTCGGCACACCGGCCGATCTCGCGGCGCTCGATGCGCAACTTATGCAATCGCCGCGGACGTCTGGACAACGGATCGCCACCACGAACCAAACGTGCCGATGACCCCTTCAAATCCGCTGCTCGAATTTCCCGGCTTGCCTCGGTTTGACGCCGTCG
>DASPYC010000200.1:0-3966 GCA_035636955.1 Casimicrobiaceae bacterium | reverse complement strand
CCGTTGAACAAGGCCGAAATGGTCAATAACCGGCCGACGCCCGACCGCGTCGTGCCGCGGGCGCCGCAGCCATTCGAGCTCGGCAGCGGCGACGTCGTGATCGCCGCGATCACGTCATGCACCAATACATCGAATCCCGGTGTGCTGTTGGCCGCAGGCCTGCTCGCGAAAAAAGCCGTCGAGAAAGGCTTGAAGGTCAAGCCGCAAATCAAGACATCGCTCGCGCCCGGCTCACGCGTCGTCACCGAATATTTGACTAAAACCGGATTGATGGCGTATCTCGATCAACTCGGCTTCAACCTCGCCGCGTACGGCTGCACGACCTGCATCGGCAACTCCGGCGACCTCGCACCCGAAATCAACGAAGCGATCACAAGCAACGATCTCGTCTGTGCCGCCGTTCTTTCGGGCAATCGCAATTTCGAGGCGCGCATTCATCCGAACATCCGTGCGAATTTCCTCGCGTCACCGCCGCTCGTCGTCGCGTTCGCCATTGCCGGAACGGTGCTGAAGGACTTGACCAAGGAGCCGCTCGGCGAAGGCACGAACGGTCCCGTCTATCTGCGCGACATCTGGCCGTCGTCGCACGAGATCGCGGCCGTGATGAGCTACGCCAAGGACCCCGCCACATTCCGCCGACTCTACGGCGATCTCGCGAACGCCAATCCGATGTGGAAGCAAATCGCCGGCGCGAGCGGGGACGTCTACGACTGGCCGAAGTCGACGTATATCGCCAAGCCGCCGTTCTTCGACGGATTTTCGATGAAGCCGAAGCCCATGACGAGCGTCAAGGGCGCGCGGGCTCTCGGTATCTTCGGCGATTCGGTCACGACCGACCACATCTCGCCCGCCGGCTCGATCAAGCCGACGTCGCCCGCCGGTATCTATCTGCAGGAGCACGACGTCTCGGTGCCGAATTTCAACAGCTACGGCGCGCGGCGCGGGAACCACGAAGTGATGCTACGCGGCACCTTCGCGAACGTGCGCATCAAGAATCTGATGGTGCCGCCCAATGCCGACGGCTCGCGCGTGGAAGGCGGCGTCACGTTTTTCCATCCAGGCGGCGAGCGGATGTCAATCTACGACGCCGCGATGAAATATCAGACGCAAGGCATTCCGACGGTCGTATTCGGTGGCGAAGAGTATGGGACGGGAAGCTCGCGCGACTGGGCGGCGAAAGGAACGCAACTTCTCGGCGTCAAAGCCGTCATCACCAAAAGCTTCGAACGGATCCACCGCTCGAATCTGGTGGGAATGGGCGTACTGCCGCTGCAGTTCACGCGCGGCGATTCCGCCGAATCGCTCGGCATCAAAGGCGATGAAACGTTCGCGATCGATGTGCCCGACGATATCCGGCCGCAACAGGAACTGGCGCTCGTCGTCACGCGGAAGGATGGCTCGCGCCAAACGATTCCGGTTCTGTGCAGGATCGATACGCCGATCGAGGTCGACTACTACAAACACGGCGGCATCTTGCCGTACGTGCTGCGGGAGTTGATTGCGGCATAGAGTGGCCCCGGCATCAAATGGGACGCGCGCGGCTTCGCGCCGCAGGGCCGCCCCAAGGCGCGAATTGCGCCCCCACTGGGGGCAGCGCCTCGGCAAAGCCGCAAGCGTGGGGGTCGATTTCCGGTCACGCATTGTGGTTGTTCCTGCTTGCCGGATTCTGTCTGTCGTCGCTCGATGCGACGGCGAAATACCTGGTCCGGGACCATGCGCTGCTGATTGTCGTTTGGGCCCGTTACGCCGGCCAAACGCTAGTGGTGACGCCGTTTGCATGGCATCGCGCCGGTCGTGGCTTCTGGCGGACGAGTCGGTTGCCGATGCAACTCGTCCGCTCATCATGCCTGCTCGCTGCGACGATCTGCTTCTTCGGCGGCCTGCGTTTCCTTCCGCTCGCGGAAGCATCATCGATCACATTCCTGGCGCCGGTCATTGTCGTCGCGTTCTCGCGTCCGGTTCTCGGGGAGAGGCCGACACGCCCGCGGATTGCCGCGTCGATTGTCGGCTTCATCGGCATTCTGATCCTGCTGCGTCCGGGCTCGTCGATTTTGCATCCTGCCGTGTTGCTTTTGCTTGGCGCAGCGTTTTGCAATGCCTTCTACCAGATGCTGACGCGCAGACTGTTGGACGAAGTTCCGCACACGACGCTTTTCTATAGCGCTCTGGTTGGGACGATCGTACTGTCGGCCGCGCTGCCGTGGACAATCGCCGACACGTCGTTTGCCGCGAGTGATGTGCTCCTGCTTCTGCTTCTCGGCACGCTGGCCGGCATCGGGCATTGGTGCCTGACGCACGCTTACCTGGCTGCGCCCGCGTCGCTTTTGACGCCGTTCACCTATTTGCAGATCGTCTGGGCGACGGGATTCGGTCTTATCGTCTTTGGCCAGCATCCCGACGGATGGTCGGCGGTCGGCATGGTGGTGATCGCGTTGTCGGGGCTCTCGCTTGCGCTGCACGAGAGACGACGAGTTCGTTTCGGTTGATCGGTTACAATTACCGATTGATGGAGACCACAGCGGTCACAAGAAGCGACCCCGCCGTCAAACCCACTCAAAAAGCCCCGGAGACGATGATGAAAACGCGCACGCTTGCCGTCTTGACGGCGATGGCGCTCACCGCAACACTGGCTGCGTGCGGCCAGCAATCGCAGACCGCACAACAGGCTGCTGACAAGGCCAAGGAATCGGCGTCGAGGGCCGCGGACGCCACCAAGGACGCCGCCAAGGCCACAATGGAAGCCGCCAAGGACGCAACCAAGGCGGCAGCAGATGCGACGTCGGATGCCGCCAAGGCAGCGACAGCGGCTGCGAAGGATGCTGCAGCGAAGGCGAGCGACACGACCAAAGAAGGCGCTGCGAAGGCGGCCGATGCGACGAAGGAAGCCGCCGACAAGGCCGCTGCCGCAGCGAAAGACGCCGCCGACAAGGCGAAAGAAGCGGCGAAGAAATAAGCGCGATACGCGCAACGCTGCGTCAATCCGAAACGGCCGTCCATTGCGACGGCTGTTTTGTTTTCAGCGCGTCGCTCGCTTCTAGCTGCTATGCGCGGCGACCTGGCGTCCCACCCAGCGGGTCAGCGGGCGCCATTGCTCCCAATCCTGCTCCGCGCGCGATCGCGGCAAATCGAACACCGATAATCCATCGCGAGCGCAATAGACGTACACCTGCGTATCGCGCAAGTGCGCGACTAGCGGAAATTCGAATTCCTTCAGGAACTCATCCAGCTCGGCGGCGGAGCGCGTACGTGAATCGACGCGCATCGCGACGATGCCGAGCGCTAGCTCGCCATGCTTGACTGCCTTGTAATCAGCGAGCGTACCGAGAAACCGTTGTGTCGCCGCCATGTCGAACGTGGATGCCGATAGCGGCACGAGCATTACGTCGGCGCGGCGCACGGCATCGCGCAGGCTCTCGCCGTTCGCGCCTGCCGCCGTGTCGACGATGAGCCACTGCGGATCGAAATCCTTCAGGTCCTTCTTCTTGGCGTCGCCGTCCTGGGCGACGATGGCGGGAAAGAGCGGCGGCCGGCGGCGCAGCCACTGCGAAGCCGAGCGCTGCGGATCCGAGTCCGCGAGGACCACGCGCTGGCGTTTCCCGGCGAGCCAGCCGGCCACGTTCGTCGCAAGAGTCGTCTTGCCGCTGCCGCCTTTGGGATTGGCGATCACGATCGTCTGCACCGAAATCTCCCTGTCGAGTGCGCCGGGGTCGTCCGGCCCCGGGAGTGTACGACGGCGGCGGCCCGAGCGAGAACAGCCATTCGGCTGAAGTCGGCGCGAACGGGCCGCCGTGGTCCGCTAGAATTCGGGCGATGGAAGATGTCCCCGGCACCGTCGTACCGTCCGTTCGCGTGGATCAGCCGCGCGATCCGCGCAAGACCGCGTTCGAAACGAACAAGCTGAAAAAACGCCTGCGGCGGCTCGTCGGCCAAGCGATCGGCGATTTCGCGATGATCGAAGCGGGCGAC
>DASPYC010000199.1:0-4339 GCA_035636955.1 Casimicrobiaceae bacterium | reverse complement strand
GTCGTGCAGTGCGCGGTTACGCCGGCATTACCGCACGTTCCGAGCTTGCGTGTCCGCCGCGCCCAAGTATCGATTGAACCACGCGCTCATCCGTTTCCACCCATCCTCGGACGCTTCCTTCCGATAGCTTGGACGATAGTCGGCGAGGAAGCCGTGGGGTGTATCCGGATACACGACAATCTCGACAGTTTTGCCCGCCCTCGTCATCGCTTCCTTGATCTTCTGCAGGGTGTCAGGCGGAATGCCCGGATCGGCGCCGCCATACAGACCAAGCACAGGCGCCCTGATGTTCGGCACGATGTCGAGCGCGGTCTTGTCGCCTTCGTGATAGTTGCGTGCGACGGGACCATACCAGGCAACGGCCGCTTTCAAATTCGGATTGTGGCCGGCGTACATCCACACAATACGGCCGCCCCAGCAAAAACCCGTCACGCCGAGTTTCCCGGTATCGGCTTTGCCGCTCGACTTCGCGTACGCCGCAGCGGCATCGAGATCACTGAGCACTTGTGCATCGGGCACCTTGCTGACGATGTCCTTCATCAGTTGATTGGTGTCGCTGATCTTGGTCGGGTCGCCTTGGCGCGCGTAGAGCTCGGGCGCGACCGCGTAGTAGCCCATCTTCGCCAAGCGGCGGCAGACGTCCTTGATCCATTCGTGGACGCCGAAGACTTCTTGCACCACAAGAATGGTCGGGAAGTTGTTTCCGGTTGAGGGCATTGCACGGTAGCCAGGAACCTCGCCGCCTTGGACGGGAATCTTTACTTCTCCTGCGACCAGCCCTTCGCTCGATGTCGTGATCGTCTGCGCTGAAACGGGAAGGACCGCGGCGGCGAAGCCCGCGCCAAGCGACGTCACGATGAATGCGCGGCGGTCGACCGGTCGCGCATCGCCAAACAAGCTACGCAATTCTGGATTTACCGACTCAGGATCGACGAACGCAGTCATGTTCCTCCTTTCGGGCGCGCCGAGTTCGCGCCAAGCGGAGAGTACGACCAGCGCAGCCGTCAAGCGTTCGCGGGCAGCGACGCAAATCCGCCGGCCAATACACCATCGATCAGCGTGTATTTGACGCGCCCGGGGACTTCGAGACCGACAAAAGGCGTGTTCTTTCCCTGGCTTTTCAGCGACGACCGGTCGACGATCCAATGCGCTGCGGGATCGAAGATGCACACGTCCGCTGGATGGCCGATCGCCAGCGTGCCGCCGTCAATACCGAGCAGCGCTGCCGGCGCTCTTGTAATTTTTGCAAGGGCGGCAGGAAGTCCGATCCGCTCTTCCGATGCCCATTTGAGCGTCAGCGGCAACAAGAGCTCGAGTCCCGTGACGCCCGACTCGGCTTCAGCAAAAGGAACTTGTTTGCCATCGTCGTCGACGGGCGTGTGGTCCGAACAAATCAGATCGATCGTGCCGTCGGCGAGACCGGCGCGGAGCGCCGCGCGATCGCGTGTCCCGCGAAACGGCGGCATCACGTGCGCTTGCGCGTCGAACCAACCGATGTCGACGTCGCACATGTGCAGATGATGGACTGCAACATCGCACGTAACCGGCAATCCTTCTTGTTTCGCTGCACGCACCATCGCCACACCTTCGGCTGTCGACAGCCGACATAGATGAACGTTGACGCGCGTTTCGCGGATCAGTGCAAAGATCGTCGCGAGCGCAATCGTTTCGGCCGCAGCGGGAATGGCGGGCAATCCGAGGCGCGTCGCAACTTCGCCGTCGTGCGCAACGCCGCCTTTGGAGAGATACGAATCCTGCGGCCGCAGCCACACGCGATGGCCGAACGTCGCTGCGTACTGCATCGCGCGAAGCAACAGTAGCGTATCGACGAGCGGCACGTCGGCGTGCGAAAAAGCCACGCAGCCCGCCTCCGCCAGCTCGCTCATCTCGGTCAGCGTTGTGCCCGCGAGTTGAACGGTCAGTGCGCCGATCGGATAAACGCGGGTGCGATTCAGAAGGCGTGCGCGATGCTTGAGCATTTCTACCAAGCCGGGCTCGTCAAGGGGCGGATCGGTGTCCGGCGGGCATGCGAGACTCGTCACGCCCCCGGCAACGGCCGCTTCCAGCTCCGATTCGAGGGTCGCCTTGTACTCGAAGCCCGGTTCGCGCAGGCGCGCCGAGCAATCGATCAACCCCGGGCTCACGATGAAGCCGCGCGCGTCGATCGCACGAAGCGCGTGCCAACCTGGCGGAGCGGTGCCGATCGCCGCGATCTTTCCGGCGGCGACGAAGAGCGATGCGACGCGGTCGATTCCCTGTGCGGGATCGATCACGCGGCCGTTCTTGATCTCGATCTTCATTGAGCGGTCAGTTTCCGGCGATGATGCTCATCACGGCCATCCGCACAGCGATCCCAAACGTCACTTGCGGCAGGATGACCGATCGCTCGCCGTCGGCAACCGCTGAATCGATTTCGACGCCGCGATTCATCGGACCAGGGTGCATGACGATGACGTCAGTTTTCGCGAGCGCGAGCTTGTCCGGCGTGAGACCGTAGTGCTTGAAATATTCACCCGCCGATGGCAACAGCGCGCCTTTCATACGCTCGCTTTGCAGGCGCAGCATCACGACGACATCGCAGCCCGCGAGACCCGCGCTCATGTCGGTGAACACGCGGACCCCCATCGCGTCGACGCGCGTCGGCATCAGCGTGCGCGGTCCGATCACGCGTACTTCCGGTGTGCCGAGCGTCGTCAAGCCGTGAATCAGCGATCGCGCGACACGCGAATGGAGCACATCACCGACGATGGCGACCGTCAGATCGGTGAACGCGCGCTTGTAATGGCGGATGGTGTACAGGTCGAGAAGACCTTGCGTCGGATGCGCGTGCCGACCGTCTCCGGCATTGACGACATGCACGTGCGTCTGCTTGTGTTGATTGAGATGGGTCGCGATCAGATGCGGCGCGCCGGATTGCGCGTGGCGCACGACGAACATGTCGGCGTTCATCGCGACCAGGTTGTCGACAGTGTCGAGCAGCGTCTCGCCCTTCGATGTCGACGAAACGCCGATGTTCAGATTGATCACGTCGGCGGAGAGCCGCTTGGCCGCGATCTCGAACGTTGTGCGCGTGCGCGTCGAATTTTCGAAGAACAAGTTGAATACTGCCTTGCCTCGCAGCAGCGGCACCTTCTTCACTTCGCGTTCCGAGATCGAGGCGAACGGCTCGGCGGTGTCCAGAATGTGGCGGATCACGTCGGCCGGCAGACCTTCGAGCGTCAGCAGATGCGTGAGCTCGCCGTTGGCGTTGAGTTGCGGATTCTTCATCACGGCTGTGTCACCGGCTCGACGGTTAGCGACAAACGATCGTTGTCGCGCGACAACACGATCGACAAGTCGCGCGCGACGGCGAGTCGAGCCCCGACGTAATCGGCTTCGATCGGCAGTTCGCGTCCGCCGCGGTCGATCAACACCGCCAGCTCGATTCGCGCGGGCCGGCCGAAGTCGAACAATTCGTTGATTGCCGCGCGAACGCTGCGACCGGTGAACAGCACATCATCCACCAGGACGATCGTCGCGCCGTCGACGTCGAACTTGAGCTCGCTCCTGCGCGCGCCGCCCTTCAAGCCGGTACGCGCGTAATCGTCACGATAATAGGAGACGTCGATGAAACCCAACGAATGATTGCCCGGGATCAGCTCGGCCAACCGTTCGGCGACCCACGCTCCCCCGGAATAGATTCCGACGAACGCGGCATCGAACGCGACCGCGCCGCGCATCCGCTCGGCGAGCGCAACGAGCGCCTCTTCGGCGTTAGGAATCTCCGGCGTCTCGCTGCTGGTCATCGAAATAAGCTTGCAGGATGAGTTGCGCGGCGATCTCGTCCCGATGCGCGCGGCCCTCGCGTCCACCGCGCTCGCGGTTCAGCTGGTCTTGTGCTGCTTCCGTCGTCCAGCGCTCGTCGATCATCGCAATCGGCAGGTTGAAACGCTTGCCAAGCTCGCGCGCGAAGTCTCGCGCCTTCGCCGTCATCGAATGCGGCGTGCCGTCGGCATGCAGCGGCAATCCAACGACCAATTGCTGCGGCTGCCATTCGCTCACCAGCGCGCCGATCGCCGCCATCGTCGTTGTTTCCGAATCGCCGGCGATCGTCACCAGCGGTTGCGCGAAGCGGATCAGCGTGTTGCCGACCGCGACGCCGATTCGGTGCGTGCCGAAATCGAACGCGAGGACGGTCGCGTTCGTTTTCGGTGCCATCGATCATGCGTGGCCGACGTCGTCGGACAGGCGAGAGAAATCGATGCCGAGCAAACGCATTGCTGCGGGCAATCTGCTTTCGGGAGGCAGATCGAAGAGCACGTCAGGGTCAGCGGCCACCGTGAGCCAGGCGTTCTGCGCG
>DASPYC010000198.1:0-10483 GCA_035636955.1 Casimicrobiaceae bacterium | reverse complement strand
CGTGGCGTGATCCTCAATCTGACGGTTCACAACCGCGCCGAATTGTTGCACCAGCTTGCTGACAACCTGACCGACCTCGCGATCATGGTGCGGCCGCCGGAGGACATGGACACGGTGAACGAGCCGTTCTCGCCGCATCCTTACGTCATCGTCGCTGCGCGGAGCCATCCGCTCGCGAACAAGCGGCGAATTCCGATGGACGTGATCCTGCGTGAGCCTTTCCTGGTCCGTGAGCGCGGATCGGACACGCGCGCGTCGATGGCCGAGAGCTTCGGCGACCGGCTTTCGACGATCAACATCGCGATGGAATTGAAGAGTACCGAAACGATCAAGCAAGCTGTGATCGCCGGCATGGGGATCAGCTTTCTGTCGGCGCACACAGTCACGCTCGAGCGTCAGGTCGGCAGCCTGGTCGTGCTCGATGTGCAAAAATTTCCCGTGATGCTCAACTGGTATGTCGTCCACCGGCGCAACAAGCGGTTGCCGCCGGTCGCCTCGGCGTTCAAGGCATTCCTGTTGAACGAGGGAGCGTCGCTGATCGAGGCGATCACGCATTTCGGTGCCCATCCCGGAACGCGGTCGAGCGGCGCGCGTCGTGCCGATGCCGCCCGCGCTAACGCGCGCTCGAAAGCGTGACCTCGGGACAGCAACGACCTTGAGTGCCGCGAGCGATTCCGCCGAGTCCGCGTTCGGCCCATGGAATCCGGGCATCCGCTCGCCGCTGCCGCGCGACCTTCTACCGCTCGCGACGATCTTCCGTCCGGAAAATGTCTTCACCGCTTTGCGCTACGCGGAGGAGCTGCACGATCTCACCGGCCTCGACCTGGCTGACATCGTTGCGTTTCGCCCCGAGCGGCTCGCGCTGCACGAGCTGCTGGTGCGAATCACCGCCGATCTTTCGGTGCCCGACGGGGAGAGGATCGAAGACCTCGGCATCAATTTCCGCGAGATGACACGCGTCATTCTCGGTCGCTATATCGAGCCGCGGATGCCAACCATCATCGCCACCTACGAAGCGTTGCGAACGGACATCGCAGCGCGCGTTGCGGCCGAGATCGATCCTCTATTCATGCCGTCGGCGCCGAAGAGCCCGACGACGGGCGTGCGCGCGCTGTTCGCGCGGGGACGCGAAGCGTCAGCGAGTCACGATAGCGACGTCGATCGCTGCATCGAGCTGATCGACGCATGGCGGAATCCGTGCGATACCGGTGAGGACGCTGTGAAGCGCGCGACCCTTCTTGCGCTCGCGAAAGTCGTGTCGGCGTTGTACGCGCGCCACGGGCAGCTGTGGGGAAGCCGCGAGTTCATCGCGTCGCTCGCGGTCGATATCGCGTTGAATCAAGCGGCAGGGGACGCGATCGGACGGCTGATCGACCCGCTGATCGTCACCGCTGCGCATGAGCAAGGTTACCGGTTGCTGCCGAGTCAGGAGCGGCCGGTCGTGATGAACACCAAGGGTCCGTCCGCGTCGGGGAAGAGCACGATTCGTCCGTTGCAGCGAACGCTCGCCGGTTACATCGGCGTTGCATGGAGCGAGTTTGCGCTGATCAGCCCGGACATCTGGCGCAAGCAGCTGATCGACTACGGCTCGCTCGGTCCCCAATACAAATATGCCGGTGCATTCACCGGCGACGAGCTCGCGATCATCGACGG
Organism: Casimicrobiaceae bacterium; assembly: GCA_035636955.1. GTDB lineage: Bacteria > Pseudomonadota > Gammaproteobacteria > Burkholderiales > Casimicrobiaceae > VBCG01. Next base: position 8,830 of record DASPYC010000198.1, on the reverse strand, counting down.
CAAGCTCGATCATTACATGGCGCGTAAGGGCGAGCGCGGCATCGTGCCGCACTTGCTGATTGACCGCTTCCGCTTCGACAGCTTCGCGCCCGACTCCGACGAAGCGGGCAGCAATCTGCTCACGCGCTTTGGCCATGTCGTCTACCTGTTCTTCCTGATCACACCGCCTGCATCGATCGTCGAGCGTGCGTGGAAGCGCGGTCTCGAGTTCGGCCGCTTCAAGGCGGTCGACGATCTGCTCGCACACGCGGTCGAGGCGTACTCCGGCATGCCGCAGCTTTTCTTCACGTGGATCCAGCGCGCCGACAAGCGCGTCCACTTCGAGTTTCTCGACAACAGCGTGACGTTCGGCGAGCGGCCGCGCACGGTGGCGTTCGGATGGAACGACACGCTCAACGTGCTCGACATCAAAAGCCTGCTGGACATCGATCGCTTTCGGCGCGTGAACATCGACGCGACATCGCCGGAAGCGCTCTACCGCGATCCGTTGCAGCTCGCGCCCGAGCACAACGCCGCGTTCCTGCGCGAGTGCGTCAAGCGTTTTTCCGAGGTCAATTTCGCCGATGCATCGACTGGACGAATCTACATGAGGATTTCAGGCGGTGTTCCCGTATGGGCCGACGCCGATGCGCTGCGATTTGCGGATGCAGAGACGCGCGCGGCGCTTGCGACCGTCGCGCCCATCTTGTTCGATCGCCCACCCCGTTCGCCCGACCGGCCGACCTTCGTCGGGACCACCGAAAAGATCCACACGCTCGGGACGTGGGACCGGTTGGCGTGAGCGGAAAGCGCATAGCATCGGAAACGGTTATGCCATGCATCCAAACATTCGATTTGCCGTTTTCGTGATCGACGTCAATGATGGTCGCAGGGCCAAGCGGATTCGCCGCCCTGAACGCACGAACGATAAGGAGCATCTCGATGAGCACGCGATTACCTTCCGCCGCCCAGGGGTCGATTCCGTTGTATCCACGCACGCAAGCGGTCGAAGCGTCGACACGTGACGCGCACGACCGTCCGTCCGCCTTTCTGTGCTGGCTGGACAACTATTTCCGCGCTACGCCCGAAGAACGAATGGCGGACCAATACAACGCGTATTGGAATTAGCGTGCGGGTGAACATGTAAGTCTCGTCCAACGCGCCGCGCATTCGCGCGGATAGAACGGTCACGTCCGTTCCCACGATCACCGCCTGCTTGGCGGTTTCGGTACTGCCTCCCTTCTCCTGCCTCTGTGCCTTGATTCCACTGGGCGCAAGAGGAGTGTCCGATCTATAAGGATTTGCTAATCACTGGGATCAAAAGGTTTGACTATCGCTTATGCGCAGCGCAGCGTACTTTGCATCCATGTTCGCTGAGGAGCGTTCGATGAAAGTCGCGATTATTGGTGCCGGCGCGATCGGGGGATACGTTGGGGCCAAGCTCGCATTGGCCGGTGACGACGTCACGTTCATCGTGCGCGGCGCCAACTTGGAAGCGATCCGTCAGAACGGCATGAAGCTCATCATGAGCGACGGTACGGAACACGTGGCGAACGATGTTGCAGCCACCAACGACTACGCGGGGGTCGGCCCGCAGGACATCGTGATTCTCGCGATGAAGGCGCATCAGGTCGAAGCGGTGGCGGACGACGTTCTGAAGCTGTTCGGACCCAACACCGTCGTCGTCCCGATGCAGAACGGCATCCCGTACTGGTACTTCCATCGCCACGGCGGCGAGTTAGAAGGAAGCGTGGTGCGCAGCGTCGATCCGCACGGCCGCATCACGCGCAGCATTTCGCCTGAACGGGTGCTCGGCTGCGTTGTTTATCCCGCGTCCGAGTTGATCGCGCCAGGCATCGTTCAACACATCGAAGGCGACCGCTTTCCGATCGGGGAACTCGACAGCTCGACCACAGCGCGCGCAATGCGCGTCGCCGAATGCTTGACGCGCGCCGGATTCAAGGCGCCGGTGCTCGACGATATTCGTAGCGAAATCTGGCTCAAGCTTTGGGGCAACCTCACATTCAATCCCATCAGCGCACTCACGCGTTCGACGCTGGTTGATATCTGCCGATTCCCCGCTACACGTGACCTGGCTGCGGCGATGATGACCGAGGCGCAGACAATCGCGCACAAGCTCGGGATCACTTTCCGCGTCGGACTGGACAAGCGGATCGCCGGCGCCGAAAAGGTGGGCAAGCACAAGACGTCGATGCTGCAGGATGTCGAAGCCGGCCGCGAGCTGGAAATTGAAGCGCTGGTGGGGTCGGTGGTGGAGCTTGGCCGCCTCACGCAAACGGCGACACCGCACATCGACGCGGTCTACGCGCTGACGAAGCTGCTCGCGCAAACCGTGGCGACGAACCGCACTGAAGCGCCCGCAACGCGTTCCGTGCCTGCGGACATGCCGCAAGTTGCGAACGCGCTTCGAACAAACGCAACCACATTCGCGCCGGCGTGAACCCACGTCACATGGCGTTCGTAGGACCTGGAGACTGACATGGCCAAGATGAGAGCCGCCGAAGCCGCCGTGCACGTGCTGCTGAAGGAAGGCGTGAGCCATGCGTTCGGTCTGCCGGGCGCCGCGATCAATCCGTTCTATGCCGCGATGCGCACGATCGGAGGGATCGGTCACGTATTGGCGCGCCACGTCGAAGGCGCTTCCCACATGGCGGAGGGCTACACGCGCGCGCGATCAGGCAATATCGGCGTGTGCGTCGGCACATCCGGACCCGCCGGAACGGACATGATCACCGGGCTGTACTCGGCGTGGGCCGACTCGATTCCGATTCTTTGCATCACGGGCCAGGCGCCACGCGCGCGACTCTATAAGGAAGACTTCCAAGCGGTCGACATCGAGTCGATCGCCAAGCCGGTGACAAAATGGGCGGTCACGGTGCGCGAGCCGGCGCTCGTGCCGCGCGTATTCCAGCAGGCATTCCATCTGATGCGCTCCGGCCGGCCGGGGCCGGTGCTGATCGATCTTCCGTTCGATGTGCAGATGGGCGAGATCGAGTTCGATGTCGAAACGTACGCGCCGCTGGCGGTATACAAGCCCGCGGCGACACGCGCGCAGATCGAGAAGGCGATGGAAATGCTGGCGCATGCGCACCGCCCATTAATCGTCGCCGGCGGCGGCATCATCAATGCGGATGCATGCGACCTGCTGGTCAAATTCGCCGATGCGACCGGCATTCCTGTCATTCCAACGTTGATGGGGTGGGGCGCGATTCCCGACGATCATCCGCTGATGGCAGGCATGGTCGGTCTGCAGACGGCGCACCGTTACGGCAATGCGACGATGCTTGCATCCGACTTCGTGCTTGGCATCGGCAATCGCTGGGCTAATCGGCACACCGGGTCTGTCGACGTGTACACGCAAGGACGCAAGTTCGTGCACGTCGACATCGAGCCGACGCAAATCGGCCGCGTGTTCGGGCCCGATCTCGGTATCGTGTCGGATGCGAGGGCCGCGCTCGAATTGTTCGTCGACGTCGCACGCGAATACAAGCAAGAGCGCAAGTTGCCGGATTATTCGGTGTGGGCCGACCAATGTCGCGAGCGCAAGCGCACGCTGTTGCGCCGCACCGATTACGACAACGTGCCGATCAAGCCACAGCGCGTCTACGCGGAGATGAACAAAGCGTTCGGCGACGACGTGTGCTACGTCAGCACCATCGGGTTGTCGCAGATCGCCGGCGCGCAGTTTCTGCGCGTACAGAAGCCGCGGCACTGGATCAATTGCGGGCAGGCGGGTCCGCTCGGATGGACGCTGCCCGCTGCACTCGGCGTGTGCGTCGCAGAGCCAACGCGGCAGGTGGTTGCACTGTCCGGCGACTACGACTTCCAGTTCATGATCGAGGAGCTGGCTGTCGGTGCGCAATTCAAGATTCCGTACCTGCACGTACTGGTGAACAACGCGTATCTGGGTCTCATCCGCCAGGCGCAACGCAACTTCAACATGGATTTCTGCGTACAGCTCAACTTCGAGAACATCAACGCGCCGGAGCTAAACGATTACGGCGTGGACCACGTCGCAGTGGCGCAAGGTCTCGGCTGCAAGGCGATACGCGTGCACAGGCCGGACGATATTCAGCCGGCGTTTGCCAAGGCGCGCGAGTGGATGGCCGAGTATCGCGTCCCCGTCGTCGTCGAGATCATTCTCGAACGGGTCACCAACATTGCGATGGGAACCGAAATCAACAACGTTACGGAATTCGAGGAAGTTCTCGACCTGCCTGCGCAGATCAGTCTCGCGCCTGAGGAAGAGTTCGCGTAACGCGAGAGCAACGAGTCGATGCCGCTTTTGGCCGCGGTGGCGAAAGCGCCGCATCGCTGATGCTCGCCTTGAAGTATTCCGGCAGGATCAGGACCGTGTTCACCCGACACGAACAGGCGGCCTCGTTCATGGCTTGCGGCTATGGCGGGCGGGCGATACTTGACGCGCTAGACTCCCCAGCGCAGCGCCGGCGTGTGCACGGGTGCGTCCCACAGGTTTCGCAGCGCGTCGTCGAGCAGGCTCACGGTAATCGAGCAACCGGCCATGTCGAGCGATGTTACGTAGTTGCCGGTCAGAAATCGGGACACGCGCACACCTTTTCCACGCAGCACGCGCAGCGCTGAATTGACCATCAGATACAGCTCCATTGCCGGCGTGCCGCCGAATCCGTTGACAAGGAGTAGGGCGTCTGCGCCGGGATTCGGGCCGAGGTCTTTCACGATTGCGCCGATCATTTCTTCGGCAATCGCGTCGGCGGAGGCGAGCGTGACGCGGCGCCGCCCCGGTTCGCCGTGGATGCCGACACCGAGCTCCATTTCGTCATCGCCGAGAGTGAACGTCGGCTTCCCTGCTGCGGGAACCGTGCATGACGTAAGCGCGACGCCCATCGAGCGCGTCTGACGATTCACGGTGTCGCCGAGTGCTTTGAGTTGCGACAGCGAGGTCCCTTGCTCGGCGGCCGCGCCGACGATCTTCTCCACGATCAGTGTGCCGGCAACGCCGCGGCGGCCGGTCGACCAGGTCGATTTTTCGACGGCCACGTCGTCGTCGGTCAGGACCGTCGCTACGTCTTTCTCTGCGAGGTCGGCGGCCATCTGGAAATTCATCACGTCGCCTTCGTAATTCTTTACGATGAACAGGCAGCCGTTACCGGTTTCCACCGCTTCGATCGCCGCGACAATCTGATCAGGCGTGGGTGATGTGAACACCTGACCTGGACACGCCGCGTCCAACATGCCGCGACCGACAAAGCCTGCATGCAAGGGCTCGTGCCCCGAGCCGCCACCCGAGATCAGCGCCACCTTTCCGGGCTGCAATTCGCGTCGGCAGACGAATTTGTGCTCGGGTGCAAGCGAAACGATATCGGCATGGGCCGCTGCGAAGCCGGCCAGACTCTCGGCGAGGATCAAGTCCGGCGCATTGATGAGTTTCTTCATGACGTTCCCCCGGGGTTTCATTCCTCGTCGGTGAAGCGAGCCACGCGGCGCGCAATTTCAGCGATCGTTTCGTCGAGCAGCCGATTGCGCCGTGCATCGCCCAGATCGGGCACCGTGAGCGTGAGCTTGCGCGTACCCGCGGATTTCCTGACCAGATCAAGGCGTCGCGGATGCGCTTCCGCATACGCTGCCAGGAATTCACGACGGTCAGCAGCCGTAAAGTGGCAAATTTCGAAGATCGTTTCGAGATGCTGTACCGGGATTGGCACTGCGTACACGGGATTGGCGATCTGCGAGATGAACGAGCGGTTCTTCCCCAGCGCGATCGCCAGCCGGTGGCGCGTTCCGGACGGGCGCGTGTCGAGAACACGTCTTAACACCGCCTTATACGTACCGACGGTGTCGGTGCGATCGCGCGCCGGTTTCACGTTGGCCATGGCTCGAATTCCACCGTGGCATTGAGATCGACTGCCGCGACTGCGAGTTTTGCGCGCCCCACAAGTGTCGGTGGCATCGACAGCGAGCGCAAGCCCGCGGCGAGCAGCAGCGGGATGGCGCGAGGATCGCCGCCGGCGTCGCCGCACAGGCTTACTTCGATGTGTTGTGCGCGCGCTGCGTCTACCACCCATCGCAAAAGTCGCAACATGGCGAGCTGTGTGGGATCCGCCAAGTCGGCTACGGCACCGATATCGCGACCGGCGGCAGCGACGTATTGCGTGAGATCGTTCGAGCCGATCGAGAAGAATTCGGCGTCGAATTGGTCGGCAGCAATCGCCGCCGCCGGAACCTCGATCATGATTCCGAGGCTCGCGCGTCGGGCAGGAATGCCTGCAGCGTGCAATGCCGCAACTTCGGCGTCGAGCATGCTGCGCGCAATCGCCAACTCACGCGGCTGCGTCACCATCGGCAGCATGATCTTGACGTTGCCATGCATCGCGGCTCGGGCCAGCGCGCGCAATTGCGTCCGAAAGACATCGGGTTGCGCAAGTGAAAGACGGAGCCCGCGCACGCCGAGGAATGGATTGCTCTCTCCCGCGGGGGTCAGTCCCGGAATCGGCTTGTCGCCGCCCGCGTCGAGCGTGCGAATCGTCACGGGACGGTCGCGCGCCCATTCGACGATGCGCCGATAAATCGAATACTGTTGTTCCTCGGGGGGTAACCCTTGCTGGTCATGGAACAGAAACTCGGTGCGGACAAGCCCGATGCCGTCGCACATCGCCGGATCAAAATCCGCCAGCTCGCGCGGATCGGCAATGTTGAGCATGACGCGAATGGGTGTTCCATCGGCGGTTACTGCAGGCCGCATCGCGGCGGCGGTCCCGAGTGCGCGTGCTGCCGAGGCCGCTTCAGCATCGCGCTCGAATTGCGCTCGCGCTGCAGGACCGGGATTAACGATCAACACGCCGCGATGCGCATCGACCAACGCGAGTCCCGAAAGCTCGGCGAGATCGACACCGAGACCGACAATGGTCGGAACGCCGCGGGAACGCGCAAGCATCGCAACATGGCTCGTGGTGCTGCCGGCGGTCAACACAAGCGCACCGCCGCGCGACCATTCGATGGCGAGGAAACGCGATGGCGCCAAATCGACTGCCGCCACGATGGCGCCGGGCGGTGTTGGAGCCTCGGTTGCCGACCCCGTCAGATACGCGAGCACACGGTCGCGAATGTCGTAGAGGTCCGCCGCGCGTGCTCGAAAATATTCGTCGTCGGATGCTTTGTAGCCGGCAATTTCCTGTTGCATCGCCTGAAGCCACGCGTGATCCGCGGCGCAGCCCGCCGCGATGGCCGAGAACGCGGGCTCGGCGAGCACGTCGTCCTCGAGCAGCGCGACCTGGAATTCCAGGATCGCCGCCGCGTCCTCGGTCGATCGCTCGATGAGGGCGTTGAGATCGGTGAGTGCGGCGTTCAACGCCGAACTTAGTGCTTCCGCTTCGGATTCCACCGCACCCGAGGCCACACGCGTGCCGGTGCCGTTTGCAATGGAGAACAGTGCGCCCAGCGCGATTCCAGGAGCGGCCGAGCGGCCACCGTATCGTTTTTCCATCATCCCTGCGGCGGTTGAGGAGAAATCTCGGGTTCGGTCGCAAAGCCTCGTTCGACGAGCGAAACGATGGCCGCGAGTGCTTCGGCGGCGTCGGGGCCTCGCGCGCGAAAATGCAGCGTCTCCCCCTTGGTGGCCTTGAAGCGCATGACTTTCACCGGGCTCTTCGCATCCACCCACGGCCCCGTCGAAGCACGCGCAAATTCGATGTGTGCGCCAAAGCGCTTGGCGAGTTGCGTGAGCTTCACCGAAGGTCGCGCGTGCAAACCCACGTCGTTGGTGAGCAGCGCGGATCGGGTATGCATGGCGATGGCTTTCGACACGGAATCGTGAGGAGAGAATGACATCACGTCGGGGACAATTCCTCGGCCGTGCGACGAACCGCATCGAGCGTCGCGCCTCCGGATGCTTCGGTGGCCGCCATTACCGCGCCTTCGACGACCGGTGCTTCACAGACGACGACACGCTCGCGGCGGTCCGATGCGAGCATGTCGATGGCCATCTCGCTGTTGGTTTCGGCACCGCCTAGATCCACGAGGACGGCAACACCAGCGTCCGACCATGCCCGCTCGATCGCCTCGATGATCGACGCCACATCGGTACCCAAACCGCCTTCCGAATTACCGCCTGTCCACGCAAGCGGCACGCTGTCACCGACCATCTGGCGCACCATGTCGGCAGCGCCTTCAGCAACTTTTGGCGAGTGAGAAACGATCACGATACCGACGTTGGCCACGTCATTCCTCCATCACACTGCAGACGGCGGCAATCATCAGCGACGCCGATCGCGCACCGGGATCCATATGCCCAATCGAGCGCTCGCCGAGAAACGATGCGCGACCCTTGATGGCCTTCATCGGCACCGTAGCGTCAGCGGCAGTCGAACTGCGCCGCCGTGCGCGATCGAGCAACTCGCGTCCGCCAAGCGCAAGTTCCTCGTGCACCGGCCCCAGCACATCGAGCATCGTCTTCTGGCCCACGTCCGAGCGGCCAATTTTCTTGACCGCCTCAATGGCCGCACCGATTGCTCGTACCAAATCATCCTGATCGGGCGCATTCGGCAACTCCTTGCCTAGGGTCATGAGCAGCGTTCCATAGAGGGGGCCCGATGCGCCTCCGACTTTCATGACGAGCGTCTGGCCCGCCGCCTTCAACGCATCCGGCAGCGGCTTCGCGGCGAGCTCGTCGAGTCGTTCGAGGATCGCCGTCGCGCCGCGCTTCATGTTGAGTCCGTGGTCGCCGTCGCCGATCGCCTGATCGAGTGTCGTCAGCTCGGCGGCATGTCTGATGACGACATTCGCGACCTCTTCGATGAGCCTTCGTTGCGCTGTCGAATCCATGGGCACTCAGTGCGCGCGAACGCGCTCGCCA
>DASPYC010000197.1:0-4771 GCA_035636955.1 Casimicrobiaceae bacterium | reverse complement strand
CGAAGCCCGCCATGAAGTCGGAGAAGTCGAAGATGCCCTCGACTTCGTGGATGAAGGTGATGTACGGAATCGCGAACGATTGCAGCGTCATCGCGCCGCCGATCAAGCTGACCAAATCGGCAAACAACGTGAGAAGCGGCGTCATCAGCACCGCGGCGATGACCCGCGTGGTGACAAGGAAGCGCACGGGATCAAGCCCCATTGTCGTCAGCGCATCGACTTCCTGGTTTACCTTCATCGTCCCGATCTCCGCCGCAAATGCGGCACCCGATCGGCCGGCAAGGAGGATTGCCGTCATCAGCGGTCCGAGCTCGCGCAGCATCGCGAGCCCGATCAGATCGGCGACGAAGATTTCGGCGCCGAACTTTTTCATCGGTATCGCCGATTGGAACGCGAGGATCACACCGAGGAGGAATGAAATCAGCGCGACGATCGGCAGCGCATCGGCGCCGAGCTTTTCGCAGATCACCCACACGTCTTTCCAGCGGACGCTCGATGGATGCCGTGCGGCGTAAGCCAGCGCCGACATCGTTTCGCCGACGAACGACACCTGCTCGTACATATCGTGCCCGACGCCGGACGCGATTTCGCCGATTTCCTCGACCGATGAACCGCGCTTCGGCTCTGGATCGAGGTCGTGGTCGAGCACTTCGACATCGAACTGATTCAGCAGCGCCGCGAAAGCGGGTTTCAGGTTCGTCACCTCGACGTCGCCGCGCTTACGCTGCCTTAGCATGTCGACGATGAGCGCGATGCCGGCGCCATCGCAATAATCGACGTTGGATGCATCGACGACGATCCGCCGATCGGAAGCTTCTCTAAGCGCGCGGCGCGCATCGTCCCACACGCCGCGGATCGACGCCGCATCAAGCCGCCCGGATAGCTCGACTACGCGGGCTTCACCGGTGTCCTTGATCGCGAGCGCCGCCATCGTGGTTGCGTGCGCGGCTGTCAAAGACTGATGAGTTCGAGCTGCGAGCCCAGCACCCGAACTCGGTCGCCCTCGCGCAACAACGGCTCGTAGCGTTGCGAAACGACTCGCGTTCCGCCGCGATCCATTTTTACCGTCACGTCCCAGCGGGGCTTTTCATAAGCGTTCGGACGCTTGGCGTACGCTGCGCCGCCGGCGGCGCCCAGCATAACGAGCCCCTGGTTCTGCAGCTGCGGCCCGATCGCAAACTGCGTCATTGCGCCGGTTTGCGCGCCGCTTGGCGTCACGATCGCGGGCGTGGCGCTGCCGAGCGGCGTCCATTGCGTACGCTCGGTCGTCATCAAAATAGACTGGACAACACCGCACGCGTCGCACCTGTCGTCCGGCGACTGCGCGGACGCGGTCGAAGCGATGGCGGCAAGGACGCAGAGAGCGAGCGCGCCGCGTCGCATGTCAATCAGGCAGACTGCTCAGGTAGTACATCGAATGCAACAGCGGCCCCGGCGGCCCGAGCGGAGCCAGCCAGCGCTGGAAGATCGGATCGATCCCGCCGCGCTTGTAGAGATCGACGAGCGCACGATTCACGGCGAGACGAAAATCCGGGTCGTCGCGGCGCAAGACGATGCCATACGGCTCGTATGAAAAATCGTCGCCGAGCAACGCGAAGTCGCGTCCTGACGGCGAACGCAGCTTGAGGTTGGCCAAGACGATCCGGTCGCCGGCGAACCCGTCGACTTTTCCGGCGGCAAGCATCGCGATGCCTTGAACCGCATCGACTACGGGGACAAGCGTCGCCTGCGCGTCGACAACACCGAATGCGGCGACGAGCGCCTGCTCGGTCGTCGTTCCCGCAATGACCGCGATCTTTCGACCACGCAGATCGGCGAGCTTGGTGATTCTCGACTTGACGCGCACGAGAACGCTGCCGCCGTCGACGAATATCGGCAGGCTGAAGTCGACGTCCTTCATCCGCGACAACGAAATGGTCGTGGTGCCGCATTCGGCGTCAACGCGGCCGGTCGCGACCGCATCGAAGCGGCTCGCCGCATCGACGGGCTGCCAGACAATCTTCAGCGCCGGCAGCTTCAGCGCTTGCTGGACTGAAGCCGCAATGGCGGTACAGAGCTCCGTCGAATAGCCGCGGACGCGGCCATCGCGGTCGGTGTACGAGAATGGTGCAGCGTGGTCGCGATAAGCAAACGTGATCGTTGCGGTCTCGCGAACGCGTTCAAGCGTCGAGCTTGCCACGGCAAGCGGCGGCGCCGCCACGCAGCAGATCAGCAAGAGAACGCAGAGCGGATTGGCGGCCATTTTCAAGAGGTTGGCGAGCGAACGTATGAGGCGCGCTCGCGCGACGGCGAGTGTAGCAGACGAGTGCGTTGTGACACGTAAGTCCGTCATAACCGATGGCCCCATCGCAATTTTCTCAGCCAAGGGTAGAATGCACGCCGGACGCGAATCAATCGATTGCGCGTCCATGTCCGTTGCAGGCCACCCCCAAGCGAGGTCTTACGTGAAGTCCATCGTGCTCGTAGTTGTCCTGACCTTCAGCTTGATCGCCACCGGCGCCGTCGCGCAACGCGCGCCCGATACGCTCGGCAAGATCAAGGCCGCGAAATCGATCAACGTGGCGTTTTCGGGTGATTCGCTTCCGTTTTCGTACGTCGGCGAGGGCAATAAGCCCGCCGGTTATTCGATCGACCTCTGCCAGCGCGTCATTGCCGGCATCGGACAGGTTGTCGGCGAGCCGAATCTGAAGATCAATTGGATCGTCGGCACGGCGGCGGAGCGCGTGCAAATGGTCGCCACCGGCAAGGCCGACATGGAGTGCGCGAACACGACGATGACGCAGACGCGCTTGAAGGACGTCGATTTTTCGAGCTTGATCTTCATCGACGGCGGCGGCTTTCTGGTGACCGCTGACGCCCCAATCAATCGCTTCACCGATCTCAACGGCAAGAAGATTGCCGTCATCAAGGGCACGACTACCGAGCAACGATTGAACGCAGCGATGAAAGCGCGTCTCGTCAACGCGCAAGTGACAACGATCAGCGATGGCAGCGAAGGTGTCGCGCTCCTGACCACAGGCGCCGTCGACGCTTTCGCCGGCGACAAGATCAAGCTGATCGGGCTGGCGGCTCAGGCGAAAGACCCAAATAAATTCGCGATGCTGATGGAAGACCTGTCGTACGAGCCCTATGCGTTTGCGTTGCCGCGCGGCGACGCCGCGATGCGGCTCGAGGTCAACAAGGCATTGACGAAGATATACGTGTCCGGCGACATCGAGGGAATATTCGCCCAGTGGCTGGGCAAGCTGGGACGTCCGTCCGGGTTGCTCGCGGCCATGTATCTGCTGTACGCGATTCCGGAATGAGCGCCGCTCGTCATACAAGTTCCCTCTTCCGGAGTCACGCCATGCAACTTGTCGAACATATCCGACATTTCGCGCTGCTCATCGTGGCGGCAATCGCCCTCGTGGGCTGCGCGCAACAGCCGACCTACCAGGTCTACAACCAGCCCGTCGCGCGCGTGGGCACGGTCGAATCGATCGTGCAGGTCGACCGGCAGAAGTACGCGCCAGGCGCGGGAGCGGTCACCGGAGCGTTGGTCGGCGGCGGTCTCGGCAGCATCGCCGGTCAAGGGTGGGGAAAGGCCGCCGCGGTGATCGTCGGCGCGGTCGGCGGCGGTATCGTGGGGAACGAGATGCAGAAAAATCAGACGGAACTCATCTGGGAAATCGGTATCCGTTACGATGATGGGGGTTATGGGACAATTACGCAGGCGCAATCACCGGGCCTGCGGATCGGCGACCGGGTACGAGTCACCGACACGGGGCTCGAGATCTTGCCGCGTGGACGATGACGGGTCCGTCGATGATCAACAGGCAATAACGAGGAGAAACGCATATGACACACACCAGTTTTCGGGCGGCCACGCTCGCATTCGTCGCAACGGCATCGCTCGCGTTCGCGCCGGTTCCCGCGATGGCTCAATCAGAACAGCAACGGCTCGTGAACCAAGCCGATACGACGCTCTCGAATTTTCTGCGCGACCCCGAGATGACGTGGCTGCAGCAAAACATCGGCCGCGCGAGGGCTGTGCTGATCGCGCCTGAGATCGTGAAAGCTGGCTTCATCTTCGGCGGCTCGGGTGGCCGAGCAGTGCTCGTCGCGAAGGAAGGCAGCAAGTGGAACGGACCGTCGTTCTACACGATGGCAACTGCAAGCGTCGGCTTCCAGGCCGGTGTAGCGGTGTCCGAGGTCGTAACGCTCGTCATGACCCAGAAGGGCATGGACTCGATGCTCGCTGCGAATTTCAAGATTGGCGGTGACGCGAGCGTTGCTGCGGGTCCGGTGGGCGCCGGCGCCAAGTCCGACATTCTGGCCGATCTGATCGCGTTCTCTCGCGCGAAGGGCGTCTACGGCGGCGTGAATGTCGATGGCACGCTGGTCAACCTGTCCGACGACTGGAACCGCGCTTATTACGGGAAGAGCGTGCAACCCGTCGACATCCTCGTCCGCGGCAGCGTCCACAATAAGGCGGCGGACAAGTTGCTAGGCGACGTCGGCCGCGCCTCCGGCGGCAAGTAACGCGTCATTTTGTGGCATCCCCGGGCGTCGATCGTACGGCGCCCGGAATGTCACGCGCTCTCGAATCGCGGCGCCCGGCGCTCCAAACCACTCCGCGAGGTCGGACATGGGTCGCCTAACGACGCACGTGCTTGACACCTCACTGGGGCGGCCGGGCGCGGGAATCGACGTGACCGTTTACCGGGTCGGCGACGTGCGCGTGCGCGTGGCGAGCGCCTTCACGAACGCCGACGGGCGTACCGACCGTCCG
>DASPYC010000196.1:0-4912 GCA_035636955.1 Casimicrobiaceae bacterium | reverse complement strand
GGTCGCGCACGTGTTACGTCTCGATGCCGGCGCAGCCGCGTGGCGAATTCGGCTCCCCTACGCATCGCCGTACGTCTTCACCGGCTTCAAGCTCGCCGTTGCGTATTCATTCGTCGGCGTCATCGGCGCCGAGTTCATCACATCGAGCAAGGGCGTGGGGTACCAGATCGCCTTCGCGTACAACAATTTCGACAACAACACGATGTATGCGCTGATCGCTCTGGTGCTGACAATCGTGATCGCCGTCAACATGACGCTGCATGCGTGGGAGCGGCGGCTGCTCGCGCGGCGTCAACGGTAGATGGAGAACCCTTGAAGTGGCGTGATCCGTTATTGCTGATAGTCGTTCTGCTGCTGCTTTGGCAGGCACTCTATTTCTTCGCCGGCGATATCGCGCTGTCGTCGCCGCTCGCGACGTTTCGGCGGCTTGGCCAAATGCTCAGCGATCCGCGTTTCGTGCCGCACGTGCTCGAGACGCTATCGGCCTTCCTGCAGGCCTTTGTGCTGGCAGTTCTATTGGGTCTGGCGATCGGCATTGCACTAGGTGCGCATCCTCTGACCGGCGAGGTTGCCGAGCCGATCTTGGTTGCGCTCTATTCGATCCCGAAGGTCACGCTGTATCCGATCATCTTGTTGATCTTCGGCATCGGCATGCCGGCCAAAGTCGCCTTCGGTACGATTCAGGGCGTCGTGCCGGTCGCGTTATTCACGATGAACGCGATCCGCAACGTGAATCCGGTTTTCAATCGCACGGCACGCGTGCACAACCTTTCACCGATCGCGCGGATTCGCGATGTGCTCGTTCCAGCGACGTTGCCGGAGGTTGTGACGGGCATCCGTGTCGGTTTTTCGCTCGCGCTGATCGGGACGCTGCTGGGTGAAATGTTCGGCGCACAGCGCGGGCTCGGCTTCCTCTTGATGCAAGCGATGAGCCTCCACAACATGCCGAATATCATGGCGGTGACCTTAATGCTGGTCATATTCGCCGCGATCGTCAACACCGCTCTGCTCGGCATCGATCGCCGGCTGCGGCGGCGAAGCGGAGTGTCCAGCGCATGATCGTTCACGTTGTCGACGGCACCTATGAGCTGTTCCGGCACTTCTACGGCCTGCGCCGTTTCAACAAAGGCAAGGATCGACCATTCGGCGCCGTGATCGGCGTGCTGCAGACGGTACTGCAGATGATCGAGCAAGGCGCAACGCACGTCGGCGTCGCCACCGATCACGTCATCGAGTCGTTTCGCAACGCGATGTGGCCCGGCTACAAGACCAGCGAAGGCATCGAGCCGGCGCTGTTTGCGCAATTCCACCCGTTGGAAGAAGCGCTCGCCGCCATGGGCGTCGTCGTATGGCCGATGGTCGAGCTGGAGGCGGACGATGCGCTGGCCTCTGCCGCACGGATCGCGTCCGAAGACGACCGCGTCGAGAAAGTCTGCATTTGGACAGTCGACAAGGATCTGGCGCAGTGCGTCCGGGGCGAGCGCGTCGTGCAGATCGACCGCAAGAGCAAGAAGATTCTCGATGCCGAAGCCGTTCGACGGAAGTTCGGCGTAGAGCCCGACTTGATTCCCGACTACCTCGCACTTGTCGGCGACGCGGCAGATGGATATCCCGGCATCGCCGGCATCGGGCCGGTCACGGCGGCGCAGCTTTTGAACCGGCACGGAACGATCGAGAGCTTTCCGCCGGCCCTACTCGGCAGCCGGCGCGAGCTCGCGCTTCTATTCAAAGATCTCGCGACGCTGCGGACCGATGCACCGCTCTTCGGCGATGTGGACGAGTTGCGTTGGCAGGGGCCTATCGACACTTTCTCGTCGTGGACGGAGCGCATGGAAGCGCCGCGTCTCGTCGAGCGCTGTCAGAAAGCACAGAGCACGGCCAATCTTCATCGCGCGTAAGAGAGGCGGAAACGGTCAAGCTTGACATTGTCGTGCGTCGTTGGTACATTGGTACCATGGTAACGATAGAGCGCGTCCAGACCGGTGTTCGCATGGAGAGGCGCGTGGTTAAGGTGCTGAAGGCCATCGCCGAGTACCACGACTTGTCGCTGGGCGATTTGCTCGAAGGCATCGTGCTGCATTCCTTCGAAGGGAAGGCGCCCTTCGGTCCGGAATCGCTGCGCAAAATCTCCGAGCTGAAGAAGATCTACGGGCTCGATTTGAACGCATCGCACGCGCATAAGCTCGTCGAAGCCAATCCCGTCAAACAGACGCCGCGGCGCAACCGATGAGGTCCGGCATCGCGCACGCGGTTCGGCTGATCACAGGTGTGAGCCTGGTCATGCTTTCGCTCGACGCCGTGCGTGCCGCGGGATTTGTTCGATGGCTGGCAGCAGCGGAAATCGCGGCGGCTGCGGCGTTCTGCTTTCCGGTGGTTTGGCGTGCCGGTGGTTTGACGCTGCTTGCGATCCTTGTCATCGCATTCGTTCATCACGCCACTGCCGGGCACTTTGCGGCATCGCTGCTATTCGCGGGGTTCGTCGTTCTCTTGGAGCTGACTTATGAACGAGCGTGACTTTGTCGGTGCTTTCGAGGCGTGCACCATTGCGGCCGGCGACTTTCACCACGCGGACCATGTGCGCTTGGCATGGATTTACCTGCGAGAGCATCGGCTGATCGAGGCGATCGAGCGCTTCACCACGTCGCTGCAGCGCTTCGCGTGCCATCACGGCGTCCCAGGCCTGTACCACGAGACAATTACCTGGGCATATCTGCTGCTGATCCACGAACGGATGCAGCGCGACGCCGCGCCGAAGGACTGGGATTCTTTCCGCAGGGCAAATCCCGATCTTTTCGATCGTAAGCCATCGCTGCTGGATCGTTACTACGCACCGGGTACGCTCAACTCGGATCTTGCGCGCCGAATCTTCGTATTGCCCGACGCGGCACCCAGCGTGGACGCCGCTCAGACAACGCCGAGCCCGAGGAATTGTCCAATGTGAGAATTCCGGTTCACCCAGAGGGCGTGGGTGAGCGCAGCAACGTTACGTCGCGACGATGGAGGTTGCATGTCCAAAGCAAAGAAAGCACGCGCAATCGGTTTCAATCATGTTGCGCTGGAAGTCGATGACATCGAAGCCGCACTGGCTTTCTACGGTCGCTTGTTCGAGTTTGAGCTGCGAGGAAAAGGCGCCACCTCGGCCTTTATCGACCTGGGCGACCAGTTCATTGCACTCCAGAAGGGCCGTAAACAAGCCGCCGACAACGGTCGTCATTTCGGACTCGTGGTCGATGACAAGGAGGCCGTCCGCACGGCGCTGGCCGACGCAGGCATTGAGACCCTCGCCGGTCCATTTCTCGACTTCCGCGACCCGTGGGGCAACCGGATCGAGATTGTCGGATACGACAACATTCAGTTCACCAAAGCGCCGCATGTCTTGCGCGGCATGGGACTCGCGCATTTGTCGAAGAACGCAAAGGCGATCAAAGAGCTTACCGACAAGGGCATGGCGCCGCCGTGACACACGTGGCTAAGCAGGCCCTTTACTTACGACTCTGGCGCGTACTTGCTTGCTGCGCGCCAGTTGCTCTTCCCGTTTGAGCTTCGCCAACTCAACTTTGCGATGGCCGATTACGGTTATCGACGGCAATTCGTAGAGCGGCATGCCATTCACGACTTTGCCGGTGAACACTCCAACGTTTTGTGCTTCGATCGAGCTCTTGCTTGCCGGTTGGGCAGGGGTTGTTTCGGCGGTCACGCCGGACACGCCCGTGGCCATCATGACAATCGTTACCAGTGTTGCGTGGACAAGAGCGGTGAGCCGCGTGGCCATCGTTATCTCCCGATTTCGAAACGCGTTTGATGCGGCGCTTCTATGCGCGTCGCGGTACGCGAAATGAGCCAGTCAAGTGCGCCGATGTCTTGCAGCAGGTAGTCGTTCATCTCCGCGATGCCATCGAACGCTCGTCTTTGGCGGCGCCGTTCCAAATAATTCCGATACAGCGCAACGATTGTGCGAAATACATTGCCCATCCCGGCGGCGGCAGATCCGCGCAGCGGGCTGGATAGAACGGTAGAGGAGGATGGTTGGTAGGTCATGGTCGACTCCACTTTTTGACGACGTGGTAAGCGTAGTAGCCCAGAGCCACCGATGGAAACGATTTGTTTTGGCCAGACTGGTAAGCTATACTTACCAACATGGCCCGCTTGCCTCTGAACACACTCACGGCATTTCGCGCAGTTGCCGAGTCACAAAATCTGCGTGCCGCTTCGGAAGTGCTGAACCGCACGCATAGCGCAGTGAGCCAACAGATCCGCGGGCTCGAAGAGCAACTGGGATTCGATCTATTCGAGCGACGGGGGAGACGCGTGGTACTCAATCCTGCCGGCGAGGCGCTCTTACGCAGCGTACAAAGTGCGCTGATCCAACTCGATGACGGCGTCCAGGCCGCCGCTGCGGCGGCGAGCGGCGCTGCGCAGCGACTGCGCGTGACCTGCCTTCCTTCATTCGCGCAGCGCTGGTTGTTGCCGCGCATGGGGCGCTGGCGCGATCGACATCCAACCCTCGCGTTGGAGATCGATGCATCGCACCAGTTGGTGGACCTGCAACGCGAGGGATTCCACGCTGCCGTGCGTCAGGGTCGGGGCCCATGGTCGGCGCTGGAGTCGGAACTTCTATTCGACACGCCGATGCCGTTCATCGTGGTGGGCTCACCGTCGATGGCGCGGAGACTGCTGGGTGCGCAGCCCGAGGCACTCGCGCGAGAGCCGCTGCTGGGCGACGTCGAGTTATGGGAGCGCTGGTTTGCGGCGGCCGGTGTGCGTACGCAGGTGACGCCCGTCGCCATTTTCAACGACGCCGGCTTGATGTTTCAGGCTGCCGAACAAAACCTTGGCCTGGCGATTGGCCGCGAATTGCTCGCAGCCGATGCACTGTTCGACGGACGCCTCGTTCGACTATCGGATCTTTCGA
>DASPYC010000195.1:0-2113 GCA_035636955.1 Casimicrobiaceae bacterium | reverse complement strand
CACGCGCTGGCGCGTCGGTGGTCGGCGTGAACCCGTTGCATGCGCGCGCCGCCAACAATCCGGCCGAGGCGAGCCCGTATGCGGCTTCGACCCGGCTGTTCCTCGACACGCAATATCTCGACGTCGAAGCCATTGCCGATTTCGCGGAGTGCGAGGAGGCGCGCGCACTCGTCGCGACACCACAGTTTCAGGCGACGCTACGCGCGCTTCGCGACAGCGAGCTCGTCGATCGCGCCGGGGCAGCATCGATGCGGGGCCGCGTCCTCGAGATGTTGTACGCAAGTTTTCGAGCGCGTCATCTGACAATTTCCACTGCGCGCGGCGATGCATTTCGGCGCTTCTGTGTCGAGGGCGGCGAAACGCTTCGACGCTACGCGTTGTTCGAAATGCTGCAGGAGCATTTCGACAGTGCCGATTCGAGTGGAAGCGGATGGCCAGCGTGGCCGGAGCGCTACCGCATTCCCACGTCACCTGCGGTCGCCCAATTTTTTGCGGAACATGCCGAACGGATCGAATTCTTTTTTTACCTGCAGTGGCAGGCCGACCTGCAACTCGCGGCAGCGTGCGGGCGAGCATCGATGCCACCGCTATCGATCGGCTTATATCGAGACCTGGCGGTGTCGGTCGATCGCGGCGGCGCCGAACCGTGGACGTACCAGCATTGTTACGCGCTCGGTGCGAGCGTCGGGGCGCCGCCGGACGATTTCAATCTGCTTGGACAGGACTGGGGCATCGCGCCATGGATACCGTTGCGCCTCGCCGACGCCGCTTACGAACCGTTCATCGCGATCCTGCGCGCCAACATGCGGCATGCGGGCGCATTGCGCATCGACCATGTCATGGGCCTGAGGCGATTGTTCTGGATCCCGGTCGGTGGCGTGCCGGCCGACGGCGGCTACGTCGGTTACCCATTGCACGCGCTTCTCGGCATCGTCGCGCTCGAGAGCCATCGCAATCGTTGTCTGATCATTGGGGAGGACCTGGGTACTGTGCCCGACGACGTGCGCACTGCTCTCGACGACGCGGGCGTCCTCTCGTACGATGTTTTCTATTTCGAACGGCGCTCGTCCGGCGAATTCAAATCGCCGTCCGAATACGCACAACAGGCGATCGCCGTCGCCAGTACGCACGATCTTCCGACGCTCGCCGGATGGTGGGAAGGAGGCGACCTGGCGCTTCGCGACGCGTTGGGACTATTTCCGACGGAAGCCGAGCGCGATCGCCAACGCGCCGCACGCGCGCATGATCGTGCGCAACTCTTGATTGCGCTCGATCATGCGAAGCTCAAGCCGGAAGGCATGAGCATCGATCCGGCGCTCGTGCCGTCGATGACGCCCGAGCTGGCGCGCGCCGTCCACGTCTATTTGGCGACAACGCCTGCGAAGCTGGCGGTCGTGCAGCTCGAAGATGTGGTCGGGATGCTTGACCAAACGAATCTACCCGGGACAACGACCGAGCATCCGAACTGGCGGCGCAAACTGATTCTCTCGCTCGAGCAGTTGCAGCGTGATGCTCGTTTCGACGATCTCGCAGCCGCGTTGCGCCGTGAGCGGCCGCTCCGCCATTGATCGACCAAGGGGCGATCTGGTAGAATTCCATTGCGCCGATTTGAGCTTCAGCTTGCGGGCGCTCAATAAATGCCGCTAAAGCGAGGTTCGCCTCAGCCTGGAGATACCGGGCGGGGCACACGAAACCCGTTCGGCGGCGAGCCGGACGGGTTTTTTGTTGCCAACGCTTGAGCAAAAGCGAGGCCGACAACATGAATGACACCAGCAGCAAACGCGGATTTACGACCGCAATCCTTCATTCCGATCGCGAATCGGCGATCGAGCACGGCGCCCTGCACAAGCCGCTGCACACATCGGTCGCTTATGGCTATCGGGATGCACGCGATTTGGCGGCCGTGTTTCAGGGACGGCAAACCGGCTACGCGTATGGCCGCCAGGGCAATCCGACGACAGCGGCGCTCGAAGCAAAGGTCAACGCAATGGAAGAGGGCGTCGGGACCGTGTGCTTCTCGACCGGCATGGCGGCGATTGCCGCGGCGATGCTGTCGCTTTTGAAGTCTGGCGACCATGTCGTCTCGAGCCATTTTCTGTTCGGCAACACGAAC
>DASPYC010000194.1:0-4941 GCA_035636955.1 Casimicrobiaceae bacterium | reverse complement strand
CTGCTTGGCCCTAAGCTTCGCTATCGTGAAGCCCGGCGATCCACGCAAGATCTTGGCGGTCTCCTCCAACGCCTTCGCGGTGGCACCCGTATGAGCATACGCAGCCGCGAGAAAGTACGCGATATCGAAATCTTCACCGGTTCGGCCTGCGGCTTTCTCGCATGCCGCTATCGCTTGATCGTATTGCCCGAGCAGCAGATGCGCTTCGCATCCGGCTCGGATCGTCCACCACTCCCCGGGTGGATCCATCGCAATCGCCTGAGCGACCAGGGCTACAGCTTCGTCCGGCCGTCCGACCATCGACATCGACCATGCCCGTGCTGCTACAAGCCACGCGGCATCGGGATCAAGCTGGATCGCCGTCGCATTGGCCTCAAGCGCGGCGTCCCATCGGCCCATGTACATGAGGGCCCCTGAGCGCGAACTCCAGGCGTCGGGTGCGCCGCGATTGAGGTTCACAGCGCGGTTCGTCACCTCGTCCATGCGTCGAATCACGCGCGCCCGGTCGATCTTTGAATCGACATCGAGCTGCCCGTCGAGCGTATAGGAGACACACAACAACGCCGGTACAAAGTCAGGGTTCAGGCGCAAGGCTTCCTCACACAACGCTTCTTGTCGGGTAAACCGCTCCAGCGTTTTATCTGCCTTCGCCATCGCCCGTGCTCGCAGCACGTAGTCCATCGGCGTTGTAGCGCGTTCTCCGGCGACTGTCGCGCGTTGCATCTCGACCTCGAACAACCGGTTGCGAACGTGCTCCATCGCCGTCCGTGAGGCGCGCATCTGTTCGGGGGCGGTTGCCGGTTCCTTTAGCGAGACGGTCTCATTCCAGATTTGCTCCTCGGAAGCGCCGTTGATCAGGCGCAGGCGAATCTCGGTCACTTCCTGCCGTGGCTGTACTTCTCCTTCCAGGACGTACCGGACATTGAGCGCCTGTGCGACGTCGCCCGAATTCCTCGGGCTGCCTTGCCTCGTCGTCATAGGCACGACGCGAATAGCGACATCGGCTCGCGCCAATTGTGCGGAAAGGTCGCGAGTTAACGAGTCGGCCCGCTGCGTGGTCCCAGCATTTCCGACGGGAGCAATCAACGGCAATACGCCAACGGACATGGCCGGCGCTCCCGCTACGTTCGGTACGCGCGCATTCCACCAAAACAAGACCAAGCCGATTGCAACTAGCGCGAGAAGCGCAACTGCCCATGCGGATCGCGGGTGGAGCAATGCTTGGCGTGTTGATGCGCGCGAAGCACTTCCGGCGCGCGCGCCCCTGCTGTTCGTTTGATCGCCTGCAGAATGTGACGCCGCCGTCGAATCCAACGCAACGGCAAACACGCGGATCGGCCGCATGATGTTCTTCACCTGTTGCTCACCGATGTCATCGAAGCCCACATCGAGACTCCCATGCACCTGCTCGCGCACCGCAGACGACACGCAGATTCCGCCTGGTTCGGCCAGCGCTTCGAGACGCGACGCCACGTTGACACCGTCGCCCGCGATGTCGGTGCCGTCGACGATGATGTCGCCCAGATTGATGCCGATGCGGAACTCGATCCGCTGGTCCAACGGCTTCGACTGATTGTCTGCATGCATCGCCCGCTGCACGTCAATCGCGCAGCGGAGCGCTGCATCGGCGCTGCCGAATTCGAGCAGCATCCCGTCGCCGGCGGTCTTGACGATCCGGCCGCCGTGTTCGGCAATCTTCGGATCGACGATGCGTTCGCGGATCTCGCGCAGTCGCGCAAAGGTTCCACCATCGTCGCGTTCCATATGCCGGCTGAACCCAACGACATCGGCGATCAGGATCGCGGCGAGCTTGCGGGTAACGGCACTTCGATTCACGGCCACCCCAAAGAGGGACCAGGATCGTGAGACCGTAGCACAAGGCCTGGTTTAGCTGCGAGAAGGAATCGTAATTGCATTAAGCCGGTCGTCACGAGCCGCCACAGCCAATCTATCGGCCAGTTGCAGACTGTGGGCGTCGCCGCCAAACTTGTCATGGAGAGGCTGTCCCCTCGGGTCTGTTTCGATGGGGAGTGCGGCCCCGCGCGCCATGCTGAGTACCGTCAAGACATCTCAACTTTCCATCGGGTACTTCGTTGACGGCCCGGCGAACGGCCAGGCCGTTGTATTGCTGCATGGTTGGCCCGACGATGCATTGACATGGAATCGGGTAGCGGCAGGCCTGCATATCGCCGGGTATCGGACTTATGCGCCGTACTTGCGCGGGTTCGGACCGACCCGTTTTGAAGCGTCGTCACAACGCAGCGGGCAGCTTTCTGCCTTGGGCGCGGACGTCATCGCCTTCGGCGACGCCCTAGGGCTCGAGCGGTTCGCATTGGTCGGTCACGATTGGGGCGCGCGCGCCGCGTATATCGCCGCCGCGCTGTGGCCGGAGCGCGTGAAAGATGTCGTGGCGCTTTCTGTCGGCTGGGGAACGAACGATCCCAATCAATTCATCTCGCTCCAGCAAGCGCAGAACTATTGGTATCACTGGTACATGGCACTGCCGCGCGGCAAGGATCTGGTCGAGAAGCAGCGGCGCGAATTCACGCGCTACATCTGGGAGATCTGGTGTCCGCATTGGAAAGTGTCGGACGAAGAGTTCGAAGCCACGGCCGCGTCATTCGACAATCCGGATTGGGCCGAAGTCGTGATTCATTCCTATCGGCACAGATGGGGCTACGCACCCGGCGATTCGTGTTTCGATGAGCTGGAGCGGCGACTAAGCCCTCCTCCAACGATCTGCGCGCCGACGCTGGTTCTGCACGGTGCGGCCGACCCGTGCAACGGCCCCGCCACGTCGGAAAACAAGGAGCGGTTTTTCTCGGGGCGCTACGAGCGCAAACTGCTCGCACAAGTCGGTCATTTTCCCCAACGCGAAGTGCCGGAGCGGGTCGCGGATGAAATCACCGCGTGGCTGCAATGGCCGTAAATACCGACATCCGTAGCTGGCGCACGCCCCGCGAACGCGATCTCGGTCTGCGCCACATCGCCAACAAAGCGGGGCTCGGCATTTCTATTCTGCCGAACGGTTCGGTGTTCGCGATCGAGCATCGAAGCCACAACGGCGCGATACTCGTCAATCAGGTCCTCGCCTCACCCATCGATGGCGGCATCGGACGCATTCTGCTGCGCGCAGGTGGCGCGAACCCGAACAACATCGAAGTGGTCGGTTCGCACGCCAACGTTCGGCTCGGCGTCGCCGACGATCGGGTCGTCTGGGAAGGCGTGACGAGCGGCATCCGCCATCGCGTGACGCTGCGCTTGCTCCCCGACAAGACCGCATGGATTTGGCGCGTCGACGCGACAAACGAAAGCGAAGTCGCTGTGCCAATCGATGCAATCATCGTGCAGGACTTAGGACTTGGCGCTCGCGCATTCGTCACGAACAACGAGGCGTACGCGTCGCAATACATCGACCACCACATCGCCCGCCATGCGCGCTGCGGACCCGTCGTGATGAGCCGGCAGAACCTTGCACAGGGTGGCAAACATCCATGGGTAATGCACGGCTGTCTCGATGGCGCGAGCGCGTTCGCGACCGACGCGATGCAGGTGTTCGGTCCGGGTTATCGCGATGCCGATGGCATTCGCGCCGCCGAGCCGTCTCAAGGCGCGAATTGCTCCCCCTCCGGGGGCAGCGCAGCTGCGAAGCAGCAAACGTGGGGGTCCATCCCTCTCGCTTTCGGAACGCGTCTTGCCGATCGCCGACTGCAGCATGAAGCGGCATGCGCAGCGATCCAGTCATCTCCAAGCACGCTCGAGCCGCGTGCGAGCGCATCGTGGCGCTTCTTCGCGCTCTATGAACCGGACCATCCGGCGGCTTCCGATGATAGCGATTTGACGAAACTCGACGTCGCATGGCCCGATCGCGATGACATTGCGTTCACAACGAGATCGGCCCGAAGAAGCCTCGCACAGGATGCGCCTTCGGCAGACGTCGTGCTCCTTAGTGTCGAAGTGGTGGCACAGCGTTATCCCGATCGCTTTCTCGAAGAATTCGACGGCGCTCGGCGGCTGTCGCTCTTCACTCCAGATCGTCCGCACAACCGCCACGTCGTGCTGCGTGACAAAGAACGTATGGTGCTGCGTCGCCACGGCGCGCTTCTGCGGTCCGGCAAGTCAATGCTCCCGGACGAATCGACGCTGTGCGCGACGTGCTGGATGCATGGCGTGTTCGCCGCGCAGCTCACGATCGGCAACACGTCGTTCCACAAGCTCTTCTCCGTTTCGCGCGATCCGTACAACATCATGCGAGCGAGCGGTTTGCGAGCGTTGGTCGATACAGGCAACGGCTGGAGCTTGCTGACGATCCCGTCGGCGTTCGAGATGGGATTGAGCGATTGCCGGTGGATTTACGTGCTCGCCGATCGCGTAATCACCGTACGCGCGATCGCGTCCGGCGACGATCCGGCGATGCAATGGCGGATCTCGATCGATGGCGCACCGTGCCGGTTGCTCGTGTATGGAAATCTCGTGTTGGGCGAACGCGACTTCGAGAATGCAGGACGCGTGATCGCCGATTTGAGCAACCGCAGGTTCACGTTTCAACCCGATCCAGAGTCGCTCTGGGGACAGCACTATCCCGATGCAGCCTATCACCTGGTCACAAGCACCCCGAATGCGGTCGAGGCGATCGGCGCCGACGAGCTGCTCTACGCCGATCGTTCGCGGGGAAGCGGCACGCATGTTGCAATCAAGACGCTGCCGACGCGAGAGTTTTGCTTCGCGGTCGTAGGATCGTTGACGAATGCAGCGGTTGCAGCTCGCCTCGCGTCGAAGTACGAACGGGCGCGCGAGGACAGCGAGCTCCTCGACCCGGCGACGAAGTTCTGGACGAGCGTCACGCGCGGGTCACGGATCATCGGTGATGGCGTCGAAACCGCTGCGCTCGATGCCTCGCTGCCGTGGCTCGCGCACGACGCGATCATCCATCTGACGGTG
>DASPYC010000193.1:0-7996 GCA_035636955.1 Casimicrobiaceae bacterium | reverse complement strand
CGTATTAATCGTCAGCGTCCGCTCGACGGCGAAACGGAACAGGTAATGCGGGCCGCCGGCCTTGGGCCCGGTGCCCGAGAGTCCCTCGCCGCCGAACGGCTGCACGCCGACGACGGCACCGATCATGTTGCGGTTCACGTACAAGTTGCCGACGCGCGCGCGTTCGACGATGCGCGCAATCGTCGCATCGATGCGGCTGTGGACGCCCAGCGTCAAACCATAGCCAAGGTTGTTGATCGCGTCGACCAGCGCGTCGATTTCGCCGCTGCGAAATGTCGTCACGTGCAGCACGGGGCCGAAGACTTCGCGCGTCAGTCGGCTTAGCCGATCGAGGACGACAAGCGTCGGCGCGACGAAGGTGCCGTGAGCGCAATGCGCTGGCAAATCGACGCGATAACACCGGAGTCCGGCATCGCGGACCGATTCGACATACGCTTCCAGCGCGGCGCGCGCGCTTTCGTCGATGACGGGGCCGACGTCCGTCGCGGCCTCCGTCGGATCGCCGATGACGAGCTCGTTCATTGCGCCTTCGATCAATTCGATGATCCGCGGCGCGATATCGCCTTGCACGCACAAGACGCGTAGTGCCGAGCATCGCTGTCCCGCGCTGTTGAAGGCCGAGAACACCGCATCGTTGACGACCTGCTCGGGTAGCGCCGAGCTGTCTACGATCATCGCGTTTTGACCGCCGGTCTCCGCTATCAGGGGAACGATCGGTTGCCGCGCCGCGAGTTGGCGCGCAATCGCGCTCGCGACGTCCGTCGATCCCGTGAAGGCCACGCCGGCGACGCGCGGATCAGCGGTGAGCGCTGCGCCGACCGTTTCGCCATCGCCCGGCAACAACGCGAGCGCGTCGGCCGGCACACCCGCTTCGAACAAACACCGGACGACATGCGCGGCGGTGAGCGGCGTCTGCTCCGCGGGCTTCGCCGCGACGGCGTTGCCGGCAGCGAGCGCCGCAGCAACTTGGCCGGTGAAGATGGCGAGCGGAAAATTCCACGGCGAGATGCACGCGAACACGCCGCGCCCGCGCAATGTCAGCGTGTTGGCTTCACCGGTAGGCGATGGAAGCGCCGCGGGATCGGCAAACTGGCGTCGCGCGCCGATTGCGTAATAGCGGCAGAAGTCCGCAGCTTCGCGCACTTCCGCGATCGCATCGCCGCGCGTCTTGCCGGCTTCGCGCGCGAGGAGCGCGACGAACATCTCGCGGTTGCGTTCGATGATGTCGGCCGCGCGGTTCAGGGCTTCGGCACGCGGACCGCCGCCGAGCGCGTCCCACGTGGAATAGCCTTTCGCGAGAACACCCAGTGCACGATCGACGGTCGCAGCATCCGCTTCGACGACGGTGCCGATGCGCACGCGACGATCGGAGGGATCGAGCAACTCTCGCGCGGTGCCTGTTGATATCGCGCCTGGCACCATCGGCGTTGCGATGAATTCCCGCTTTGCCGCATCGGCAAGCGCGGCATCGAGCGCCGCCATCGCATCCTGATCGGCAAGTGATACCCCGATCGAATTGCGCCGCTCGGCACCGTAAAGGTCGATCGGCAGCGGCAGTGTCGTCGCGGGCGCGAAATTCCATACGCGTGCACGCTGGACCGGGTCCGCGACGACATCGTCGATCGACACGGTGGGATCGGCGATGCGATTCACGAACGATGTGTTGGCGCCATTTTCGAGCAATCGGCGTACGAGGTACGGTAGCAAGTCCTGGTGGCTTCCCACCGGTGCGTAAACGCGGCAGGGATCGTCGCGCGAATCGGCGACTTGGGCGTACAGCGCTTCACCCATTCCGTGCAGGCGCTGAAACTCCAATTCAACGACGCCACGTGCTCGAGCACGCGCGAGCACCCAAGCAATCGTGTGGGCGTTATGCGTGGCGAACATCGGATAGAGAAGCGACCCGGCCTCGAGCATCGCGCTTGCGCACGCAAGATACGAAATGTCTGTGTGCGTCTTGCGCGTGAATACCGGATAACCGGAAAGACCCTGGACCTGCGCGCGTTTGATCTCAGTGTCCCAATAGGCACCTTTGACGAGACGGACCGGAATCCGATGCCTTATGTCGTCTGCCAGCGCGGCGATCCAGCGAATGACCGCTTGACCGCGTTTTTGATACGCCTGCACCGCGAGTCCCAAGCCTTCCCAGCCTGCGAGCGAGGGGTCGCGCCGCGCATGCCCAAAGAGCTCGAGCGACAGTTCGAGCCGCTCTGCTTCCTCGGCGTCGATCGTCATCCCGATACCGCCGCGCTGCGCCGCGCCCGCGAGTTCGACGATCGCAGGCGCGAGCTCGGACAGGACGCGTTCGCGCTGCGCGTATTCATAGCGCGGGTGCAGTGCCGAAAGCTTCACCGAGATCGACGGTTGCGCAAACACCTCGGCGCCACGCTCGCGCACGCTGTTGCCGATCGACGAAATCGCGCCTGCGTACGCCGTGAAATAGCGCGTTGCGTCCGCCGCGGTAACCGCCGCTTCACCGAGCATGTCGAACGAATACCGATAACGCACATTCGCGCCTTGGCGGCTACGCGCGAGCGCTTCGTCGATCGTGCGGCCCATCACGAATTGCTCCGCCATGACCTTCATCGCCTGGCGTAGCGCGAGGCGCACGACGGGCTCGCCGGCGCGTGCGACGATGCGCTCGTACCACGCTTTGGGATCGCGGGCATCGCCGGAGTCGATGCGCGTCAGCCGGCCGGTAAGCATCAACCCCCACGTCGACGCGTTGACGAACAACGATTCCGACGCACCGAGATGCCGCTCCCAATCGCCGCGCGAAAGCTTGTCGCGAATCAGTAGATCAGCGGTGTCGCTGTCCGGAATCCGCAGCAGTGCTTCGGCGACGCACATGAGCAGGACGCCTTCCTGCGTCGACAAATCATACTGATGAAGGAACGATTCCACGCCCGCATTGCCTTGATGACGCTCGCGCACTGCTTCCACCCACGCCCGTGCGCGCGTGGCGATTGCCGCCGATTCGATGTGGTCGACCGCCGCATCGTGCGCGAGGCGCCCGACGATCGAGCGCTCGTCGGTCAGAAACGCGGCTCGAATGGCGGCGCCGCCGGGATGAACCGGCAGCAAGGAGAGGCGAGAGGGCTGCGGCATTAACGCAGGTGATTCAGGATGTCGATCGTCGTCAGGCGGAGGCGCTGGATCTCGTCGGTTATCTTGATCATCGATTCTGGGCTGTTCTCGAGCGTGTCGACGTTGTCGCGCCAGGCTGCGAGCAGCTGATCGGCCTCGGCCGGGCCGGGCGGCGGAAGCACTTGCGACAGATCGTGGATCAGCGTCATCTTTCCCCAGCCCAATCGCGTGTCGCCGCGTTCGCGGTCTTTCTTGAAATGCGCGTAGTCGACGAGGATCTGTGTTTCACCGAGATTCTTAAGCGTCTCGAACGCCGCGGCGCGCACATTGTGATTGATCTCGGTCTTCTCGTTGCGGTACGTGTTGTACGCCATGCCGGTCAACGCGACGATCACGCTGGTGATTGCGACAATGTTCGCGCGAAGTTGCGAATAGATCGACTTGATGTTCATTTGAGCTCCGGTGCGTGCGCAAAAATCCCGAGTCGTCGTATCGGTCAATGGGTATGGCGAACCGCCTGCGCCGGCGACGTGTTGCCGGCAAATGCTCCCGCCTCGACGGACATGTTGCGCATCACGGCGAACATGTGCGTCGGTTTGATGCGACCTGCCGCAAGCTCCGCTTCGTCGCGCGCGTGTACACGATCGACGAAGGCGCGGTCCCAATCGCGTTCAACGGAGAAGTTGGGTCCGAAGCTCCGTTCGATAAACGGATCGACCACGTTCGCGAACGCGAGAAAGACATCGAACGAAAAGCGTTGGACGAGAAGCGGCAGGATGTCCTGGGCGCGGATGCCTTCAAAACCATCCTTCGCGCAGTCCCAGTTCACAAAAGCATCGAGCTGACACAAACGTTGACGATCGTAGCGATACGATGCAGGCAATTCCTCCCAGTACTCGTTGACGATAACGAGCGCCTCGGGCCAGCGCATGTGGCCGTTCCGCCCGATCATGTCGGAGACGATGAAACGCCCGTGCGGCGCGAGATACTCCGCCACGCCATCGAACAGATGCTCGAGAGCGACCAGGTGATGCAACGAATGGTTCGCGAGCACGGCATCGTAGTTTGCAGTCGGTTCCCATCGGTTGACGTCGCAGCAGTGCGGAACCACGTACGTGGCGACGCCGGCAGCATTGACCTGTTCGGCTGCCCGCCCGATGATCGATCGATTGAAGTCGAGGCAGTCGATGGTGAAGCGATCTCGTCCGGAGGCCGACAAAGCCTGTGCAAGCCGGACTTCGAGGTCACAGGTGCCGGCGCCCACGCTGACAAAACGGCGCACACCAGTGCCGGTGTCGTAGCAGCGTTCCAAATGTTGCAGAAAAAAATGGTCTGGATCCGAGGCGCCGATCGCTTCGAGCTTCGGCCGGAGGTAGCGATTCGACCAATAATGAAAAATCGGCGGCAAGTCGTGCACCAGTTCGCAGCGCGAAAAAAAGAGGCGCTCCATCCACGAGCGCCAGCGATAGTCGATCCCGGCCGTGCGGCTCACGGCGCGACCGACGCCGCGCAGCAGATGGTCGCTGTATCGTCGTAGCAAACCAGGCGAGGACACGAGGGTGCTATCCGCGCGGATGATGACGCGCGTGCAGCTGCTTCAGGCGCTCGCGCGCCACGTGCGTATAGATGGTCGTCGTCGTGATATTCGAGTGTCCAAGCAGCAACTGCACGACACGCAGATCGGCGCCGTGATTCAGCAGGTGGGTCGCGAACGCGTGGCGGAGCACGTGCGGCGACAGTGCCTTTCGCGCAATCCCCGAGCGAACCGCATAACGTTTGATCAATGCCCAAAACGCCTGGCGCGTGAGCGGCGCGTGACGCTGCGTCAGGAACACGTGCTGGTGCTTCGCCGTGCCGATGAGCAGCGGACGCGCCTTCGTCAAGTAACGATCGAGCCACGCGATCGCCTCTTCGCCGAGGGGAACGAGCCGTTCCTTGCTGCCCTTGCCCATCACGCGCACAACGCCTTCGTTCATCCCCACTTGCGTGAGTTTGAGTCCCACCAATTCCGACACGCGCAATCCAGTCGCGTAGAGCGTCTCCAGCATTGCGCGGTCGCGAAGCCCGAGCGTCGTGTCGACCGACGGCGTGTCGAGCAGCGCTTGGACCTGCGCTTCGGATAGATATTTCGGCAACCGGCGCGGTCTCTTCGGCGCACGCACACGGAGCGTCGGGTCGCTGCGCACGCCGCCGTGCTCAAGCTGCTGACGATAGAACCGCCGCAATGTCGAAAGCCTTCGCGCGACCGACGTCGCTTTTGCCTTGGCCGCAAACTGGTCGGCCAGCCACGCCTCGAGATCACCGCGGTCGGCCCCAAGCAAACCTTTGCCGTGGCGAGCAAGCCAGACGTCGAACGCCCCAAGGTCACGGCGGTAGCTCGCGAGCGACGAGGCGGCAAGGCCGTCCTGCAGCCACAGGCGGTCGCAGAAGGCGTCGATCAATGCGATGGCGGCGGGTACATTCTCCATCGGCGAAGCGATCGTCACGCGCCGAAGCGATAACCTTCGTGCGCAAGCAGCCAGCGCTTGATCGCCAACGGATCGCCGCGATCGGCAGGCGTGTGCCCCCCCCACCCTTGCGGACTCATTGGCCAATTCGGCCGCTGCGCTGCCCCCCAGGAAGTGGAATTCGCACCTTGGGACGGTCCTGCGGTGCTCATGAACCCGCCGAGCGAACCGCCGCTCGCGACGACGCGGTGACACGGAATGATGAGCGCGATGCGATTGGCGCCGCACGCCTGGCCGACGGCCCTGGCTCCGCTCCGCACGGATCGCGCAATTTCGCCATACGTGCGCGACTCCGCAAGCGGAATTGCGCTGATCGCCTCCCACACGCGCCGCTGAAATGCGGTGCCGAGGGGACGCAATGGCACGGTGAAATGGAACGCCGGATCATCGAGGTACCGCTCGATTTCGCGTAGCGCTCGGGCCGCGATGCGATCGTGCGGCGCTTGTTCCGGCTCGTCATCGGGTAGATACGCGACGTGCGTGATGGCGCTTCCGTCGCTGCGAATGCCGAGGACGGCGAACGGCGCTCTTATTGCTGCGGTGTAGCGATCAACGGCGGCGGCGACATTCAGCGCGCGACCCTGTAGATATTCCGACGTTCTCATCCAGCGATTTTTACCACAAAAACGAGGGCCCGAAGCGGGACGATTTCATTGGCCGTGACAAAATGACGGCGGCGATGGACCAGGCAATGACCGACGACGCGCGCTGGGAGTTCTGGATCGATCGCGGCGGCACGTTCACCGATGTCGTCGCGCAGCGTCCGGATGGCCGTCTCGTCGCACACAAGCTGCTGTCTGAAAATCCAGAGCGCTATCGCGATGCGGCCGTGCAAGGAATCCGCGACGTACTGGGTTTGGCGCCCGGTGCGCCAATCCCGGCCGCGGCGATCGGTGCGGTCAAGATGGGAACGACCGTCGCGACCAACGCACTCCTTGAGCGCAAAGGCGAACGCACGGCGCTCGTGATCACGAAGGGATTTGCCGACGCGCTCCGCATTGCCTATCAGAATCGGCCCAAGCTCTTCACGCGGCGGATCGAGTTGCCGGCGCTGCTGTACGAGCGCGTGATCGAAATCGACGAACGCATCGGCGCACGCGGTGACGTCGTGCGCGCGCTCGACGTTGACGCGGCGGCCGCGGCTTTGCGCAGTATTTTCGAAGCCGGCATGGGCGCGGTCGCCATCGTCTTGATGCATGGCTATCGCTTCCCCGCTCACGAAAAGGCGCTTGCGGCGCTCGCGCGCTCCATCGGTTTCGCGCAGGTATCGGTTTCGCACGAGGTCAGCCCGCTGATGAAGCTCGTGTCGCGCGGTGATACGACCGTCGTCGACGCTTATCTTTCGCCGATCTTGCGGCGCTACGTCGATGACGTTGAAGCCGAGCTTGGCGGTACCCACGACAAGACAATACGTTTGCAGTTCATGCAAAGCTCCGGCGGCTTGACCGATGCACATCTCTTTCACGGCAAGGACGCGATCCTGTCCGGACCGGCAGGCGGCATTGTCGGCGCTGTCGAAGTGGCGCGGCTCGCGGGCTTCGACCACATCATCGGTTTCGACATGGGCGGCACGTCGACCGACGTCACGCACTGGGCCGGCGAATACGAGCGCGCATTCGTGACTGAGGTGGCCGGCGTCCGCTTGCGTGCGCCGATGATGCGCATTCATACCGTCGCAGCAGGCGGTGGATCCATATGCTGGTTCGACGGTTCGCGGTTCCGCGTCGGCCCCGAATCCGCGGGCGCCAATCCGGGCCCGGCGGCGTATCGGCGGGCAGGGCCGCTGACGGTCACCGATTGCAACGTGATCGTTGGCAAGTTGGATCCCGCCCTCTTTCCAAGAGTCTTTGGTCCTGACGGCAAGCAGCCGCTAGACGATGCAATCGTTCGAACGAAGTTCGCTGCGCTCACGCACGATGTCGCGAGGGCGACCGGCATTGCGCGAACGCCCGAAGAGATTGCCGAAGGTTTCTTGCGCATCGCCATCGAAAATATGGCGAACGCAATCAAGCATATTTCCGTTCAACGCGGTTACGACGTCACCGCTTACACGCTGTGCTGCTTCGGCGGCGCGGCAGGACAGCATGCATGCCACGTCGCTGATGCGCTGGGGATGACACGCGCTTTCATTCATCCGTTGGCCGGCGTTCTTTCGGCGTACGGCATGGGGCTGGCCGACGTCCGGGCATTGCGGCAGCAGGCGATCGAAATGCAATTGACCAACGCGACGCTTGATGCCATCCAACCGACGCTTTCATCGCTCGAGTCGGCGGCGCAGGAGGAAGTTCTGCGGCAGGGTATCGACAGCGCCCGCATTGATTGCACACGTAAGCTACACGTGAAGTACGAAGGCACCGATACGACGCTCGAGCTTTCCGCGGCGCCACGCGTCGGTCGCATCG
>DASPYC010000192.1:0-1618 GCA_035636955.1 Casimicrobiaceae bacterium | reverse complement strand
TACCAGGGCCACGTCGCCATCATCCGAAAGCACGATCGCCCGCCGGCCCGTGGAAGGCGGGGGCAGCGCAGCCGCCTCATTGGCCACTGAGGCCGCGTGCGTGGGGGATACATGCATGAGTCTCGATCAGCAAGGCGCGATTTCGCGGGGGCCCGAGAACGTCGGTCGCGCGAAGCCCGCAACGAAGCAGCAGCGGTTCACGATCGACGAAGTCGAGGCGCTGTTGACGCTGCCGTTTGCCGACTTGTTGTATCTGGCGCAACGGGCGCATCGCGCGCATCACGCGCCCAATGGCGTCCAGTTGTCGACGCTCTTGTCGATCAAGACCGGCGGCTGTCCCGAAGATTGCGCGTATTGCCCGCAGGCAGCGCGCTATCACACCGGCGTTTCCAACGAAGCGCTTAAAGATGTCGCAGAAGTCGTCGCCACCGCTCGCGCTGCCAAAGGGGCAGGCGCGACGCGTTTTTGCATGGGCGCCGCGTGGCGCGGACCGAGGGACCGCGACATCGCGCGAGTGGCCGCCCTGGTGCGGGCGGTGAAGGCCGAAGGTCTCGAGACATGCTGCACGCTCGGGATGTTGAGGGACGGTCAGGCGGAAGCGCTCAAGGAAGCGGGTCTCGATTACTACAATCACAACCTCGATACGACGCCTGAATTCTATGGCGAGATCGTATCGACGCGCGTGTATCAGGACCGCCTCGATACGCTGACGCGTGTTCGTGATGCCGGCATCGCCGTTTGTTGCGGCGGCATTGTCGGCATGGGTGAATCGCGACGGCAACGCGCCGGTTTGATCGCGCAGCTCGCCAATCTCGACCCTTATCCCGAATCCGTGCCGATCAATCATCTCGTTCAGGTCGAAGGGACGCCGCTCCATGATCGCTTTCACGGCGAAAGCGCGCTCGACCCGCTTGAGTTCGTCCGCACGATCGCCGCCGCTAGAATCACGATGCCCAGAGCGATGGTTCGACTGTCGGCGGGGCGGCGCGAATTTTCCGACGCGGTTCAAGCGCTTTGTTTTCTCGCCGGCGCCAATTCGGTTTTCTACGGCGACCGGCTGCTGACGACCGGCAATCCGGACGTCGAAGCCGATCAGGCGTTGTTCGCGAAGCTCGGCATCGCTGCGATGTAACGCCTAAGCGCAACCGCCGCGAGGCTTCGATTGTTCGCACGGTGACGTCCATGTTCAATGCCTGCTGAACCGAAGTATTCCGCACCGGATCCGCGCGAGGTCGATCCGCTCATCGTGCGGCGGGCGTTCGGCCGTGCCGCCGCGACCTTCGACGCCGCCGCGATCCTTCAGCGCGAGGTCGCGGCACGGATGGCGCAGCGGCTCGATTACATCAAGCTTGCGCCGCTCACGATTCTGGACGCGGGCTGCGGTACCGGCGGCGCAATCGGCGAGCTCGCGCTTCGGTATCCGTCGGCGCGCATGGTCGCTCTCGACGTGGCGCTGCCGATGTTGACAGCGGCGCGTCAGCGAGTGCGAGGTAGCCGCTCGATGCTGCGCAAGCTGCTCGCGCCGTTGATGCCGCATGTCGATGGGGCGGCGCCATCCTTCATTTGTGCAGATATCGAATCCCTGCCGCTTCGCGGCGTTGCGTTCGATCTCGTCTGG
>DASPYC010000191.1:0-2171 GCA_035636955.1 Casimicrobiaceae bacterium | reverse complement strand
CGTTGCCACGTGCGAAGTCTCACGCCCGGGTGAATAGATATCGTTGATGTTCCAGTGCCCCGCGGTTGGAACAGGCTCGTTCTGCATCGCGACATCAATCACCGTCGGTTTGTTCGACTTGATTGCGCGCTCGAGCGCCGGCTTGAATTCTTCTGCAGCTTTGATCGCGATTCCTTCAGCGCCAAATGCGCGCGCGATTGCCGCGTAATCGGGTGAATAAACCTCGCCGCCGCAACGGAACACGCAGCCGAAGGTCGTGCCATAGTGAGCCATCTCGAGTCCTGCGATCGTCCCGTACGCGTAGTTGTTCATCACCACCCATACGACGGCGACGTCTTGCTCGACGGCCGTTGCGAGGACCGCCGGGTTCTGGCCGAATCCTCCGTCACCGACGAGGGCGACGACGACTTTGTCCGGGCATGCGAGCTTGGCGCCGATTGCCCCAGGCGCGCCGAATCCCATCGTCGCATAGCCGCCCGGCGTCAAAATGCTTCCAGGCGTATAGACAGGGAATTGCTGGCCCACGCCGTTCTTGTTCCAGCCGACGTCGGTCGTGATGATCCCATCGCGAGGCAACACGTCACGCACAGCCGCGAGTATCCGTTCCGGACGCATCGGGTAAGCGTTGTTGCGGACGTGCGCTTCGTTGGTTCGTACGAACTCCTCGCGATAAGCCGCGATCTCCTTTAGAAGCTTGTCGTTGCGGCGCGCGTCGGGATACTGTCGCTTCGCAACGCGAACGAGCACGCCGAGCGCGCACTTGAGATCTGCGACGGCACCCAGCTCGACCGGATAGTTGCGGCCGATTTCGCTCGGGTCGATATCGATCTGCATGAGTCTCGTCGGCGGGATGTTGAACGTGTAACGCGCGTCCCATGAGCTGCAATCGGCCTCCGAAAAGCGCGTTCCCAGTCCAAGGATCAAATCCGCTTCCCGGCACTTGTCATTGACGAACTTGGTGCCCCAGAACCCGGTCATGCCCAACGTAAGCGGATGATCGTCGGGCAGCGCACCCTTGCCCATCAGCGTATGTGCAAGCGGAATGCCGAGATGCGTCACGAACTCGCGCAACTCGCTTGCGGCATCCGCGAGAAGAACGCCTCCACCTGCGTAAACAAGCGGGTGACGCGCCGTCGCGAGCGCCTTTACGATCGCTATTGCAGTCTCCTCGTCAAGCGTCGGCTTATGCAGCTTGCGCGTGTTGCGGCGCTGGCGATCGAACAGCGCAACATCGATTTCCTTGGAGAAGATGTCCATCGGGACCGACACCAGCACGGGTCCGGGCCGTCCGTTTTCGGCGAGCTGGAATGCCTTCTCGATAATCTCCGGAAAAAGGTCGGCCCGTTCGACCCGCCATGCGCGTTTGACGAACGGCCGATAGATTTCGAATTGCGACGCATCCGCGTGCAAGTTGACTTCCTGATGCGGATGCTTGCCGTAGTAATGGCTGGGTACGTCGCCGGCAATCACGACCATTGGAATCGAGTCCAATGCTGCGTTCGCGACGCCCGTTGCCGCGTTGGTAAGCCCCGGGCCCAGATGGCTGAGCACGACGGCGGTCCGGTGCTTTGCGCGCGCATAGCCGTCCGCGGCATGCGCAGCGATCTGCTCGTGCCGCGTATTGATGAATCGGATGCGACTCTTCGCGAGTTCGGCGAGGACGGCAATGTTCGTATGCCCACACAGGCCAAACACATATTCGACTTCGCGATCTTCAAGATACTTGACGAGCTGCTGTGAAACGAGGGCTTTCATCGATGTCTCCTGCCGCCTCGTGGCGGCGACTGCGTGCATTCGTCTACTTTTGCGTCTCGATATCCAGGTGACGCGGAGGCGCTCCCGTGTATTGGTACGGGATACTTGTCGGCATGGGCCCTTTGATGCGGCCGCCTTGCTCGGTTTGTTCGATTGCGTGGGCGAGGATGCCGACCGATCGCGACAGGATGAACAATCCGCGACCGAGCGTCGGAGCGAACCCCAGCTCGGAATAGACAATGGCGGTCGCGCCGTCGATGTTCATCGGCACACGTTTGCCGGTGCGCCGAACCAGCGACTCTTCGATCAACTGACCCGCGCGCGCAAAGCGACCAGTGCAAACGCCCGCGGCCTGCGCTTCGCGAACGAGGGCCAGAAGCTTCGGTGAGCGGGGGTCGATCGGATGAAATCGATGG
>DASPYC010000190.1:0-3238 GCA_035636955.1 Casimicrobiaceae bacterium | reverse complement strand
TTGTCGGCGTGGCTTCGCGGCCTTCCACGCGAAGGGTCGCAATATACGTTCGAACGCGATGACCGCAATCGCCCGTCGGTGTTGCGGCAGGACGGTTGGGAGGTGACGTATGCGTACGCCGAGCCCGATGCGACGCATGCGACACGTGTCACGTTGCGCTACCCCGGCGCCGATCCCATCGAAGTGCGAATCGCCGTCGATCGATGGGAATAATCGACGCGTCCAGCACGCTTACCGTGGCGGCGCCGGCGAAGGTCAACTTGTTCCTGCATATCGTGGGACGGCGATCGGACAATTATCACTTGCTCGAGTCGCTGTTCGTGCTGATCGATTGGTGCGACACGATCACGCTCACGCGACGCGCCGACGCCGACATCGTCCGAGTCGGCGATGTCGCCGGCGTTGCCGAAGCCCACGATCTTGCGGTGCGCGCCGCGCATGCGTTGCAAGACGCCACCGCAAGCCGCGACGGCGTGACGATCGAAATCGTCAAACGCATTCCGCAAGGCGCCGGCCTTGGCGGCGGCAGCTCGGACGCAGCGAGCGTGCTCCTGGCGCTCAATCGTTTGTGGTCGGTGCGATTGCCGCGGAGCGAGCTCGCTTCGATCGGCGCGAGCTTGGGTGCCGACGTTCCGTTCTTTGTCGGCGGCGAATCGGCGCTCGCTCGCGGCATCGGCGACGTCCTGACGCCGGTGTCGATTCCAGCTTATTGGCTTGCGCTCGCGGTCCCATCGATTCGTGTCGCAACGAGCAGCGTTTTCGCGGCATTGCAATTGACACCCATGCCATCGGTTTCATTGACACCCATGCCGTCGTCAGCGAAAATGAACGTCTTTTCCGAGGGTTACGGACGCAACGACCTCGAAGCGACCGCGAGTGCGCTTTTTGCCGCCATTGGCAAAGCACGGACAGCGCTATCGCAGGCTTCGCCGAATGCGCGGATGACCGGTTCGGGCGGTTGCGTGTTCGCAACGTTCTCGAGCGAACGCGGGGCGCACGATGCGCTACGGCATTTGCCGCAAGAGATCGAAGGACGCGTCGTTCGTACGCTCGCGCGCCATCCGTTGAGCGCGTTTGCGTAGTCGTCGGAGAAGCCGAGTCGAACATTCGCGCGGCAGGTTACGTCATCGGCGCTAAAGCTCCACTGGGGAGTCGCCAAGTGGTAAGGCACCGGATTTTGATTCCGGCATTCGTAGGTTCGATCCCTACCTCCCCAGCCATTCTTCTATCGCGTATATCGCATCCGCGCGAACGGGCGCGAGCAAGCGCACTTTTCGATTAAACTCGGTCGGGTTTTTTCGACGATCGACGTGACCTAGAGGCGCAGGTCCATGGCATTCGAGCGGATGCGTATCTTCACCGGCAACGCCAATCCGAAACTGGCGGAGGCTGTTTGCCGGCATCTCAACATCAGCTTGGGCCGTTGCGTCGTGGGCCGATTTTCCGACGGCGAAGTGATGATCGAGTTGCTCGAAAACGTCCGCGGCCGCGACGTTTTCATTCTGCAATCGACGTGCGCGCCGACGAACGACAATCTGATGGAAGTGCTCGTGATGATCGATGCGCTGAAACGCGCATCGGCCGCGCGCATCACCGCGGCGATTCCTTACTTCGGCTACGCGCGCCAGGATCGCCGCCCGCGTTCCGCCCGCGTTCCGATCTCGGCCAAAGTCGTCGCCGATATGCTGATGACCGTCGGCCTTCACCGCATCATGGTGATGGACCTGCATGCCGATCAGATACAGGGCTTCTTCAACATCCCGGTCGACAACATCTACGCAACGCCGATTCTGCTCGGCGATCTCTGGAAGCAGAACTATGACGATTTGCTCGTCGTGTCGCCGGACGTCGGTGGCGTCGTGCGCGCCCGCGCGATCGCGAAACGGCTGGACTCCGACTTGGCGATCATCGATAAGCGACGGCCGAAAGCCAACGTCGCCGAGGTGATGAACATCATCGGCGACGTCGAGGGCCGGACTTGCGTGATCATGGACGATATCGTCGATACCGCGAACACGCTATGCAAAGCGGCGACGGCGTTGAAGGAGCACGGCGCGAAAAAAGTCGTCGCCTATTGCACGCATCCGGTCCTGTCCGGCGGCGCCGTCGCGCGAATCACCGCGTCCGACATGGACGAGATCGTCGTCACCGACACGATACCGCTTTCGCCGGAAGCGCAGGCGTGCTCGCGCATCCGCCCGTTGTCGTGTGCGCAACTGCTGGCGGAGACGATGACGCGAATCTCGAACGAAGAATCCGTGAGCTCGCTCTTCATCGATTAGGAACCTTCTCGCATGGACGCCATGAATTCCGATCTCAAAGGCAAGTCAATCTTGATTACCGGCGCTTCGACCGGCATCGGCGCTGCCGCCGCCCGCGCGTTCGCGAAAGCCGGATGCCGCGTCGCGATCCACTACAACGCAAGCGTGAACCGCGCGGAGGAAGTCGCGGCTGACGTTCGCTTCGCCGGCGGCGAGGCGTTTCTGGTCGGCGGTGATTTTACGTCGTCAGCGAAAGCGCGCGAGGTCGTCACGGAAGCCGCCGATCATTTCGGCGGCTTGGATATCCTGATCAACAACGCGGGCGGACTCGTCAAGCGCGTGCAAGTAGCCGACGTCGACGATGCGTTCTTCGATTCGGTAATGGATTTGAACGTCCGCTCACTGGTCGCGGCATCGTCGGCCGCCGTGCCGTACATGCGGCGCGCGGGACGCGGCAATATCATCAACGTGACATCGATCGCCGCGCGCCACGGCGGAGGCAACGGCGCGGTTCTGTATGCGTCGGCGAAGGGATTCGTATCGACGTTCACGCGCGGCCTTGCGAAAGAAGTCGTCAAGGACGGTATTCGCGTCAATGCGGTTTCGCCCGGCGTCATCACGACGCCGTTCCACGAGCGTTATTCGACGCCCGCGATGCTCGAGTCGTTCAAGGCGACGATTCCGATGGGTCGGCTTGGCACTGCCGAGGAATGCATTGGCGCATTCCTGTTTCTTGCCTCCGACGCATTGTCCGGATACGTCACCGGCCAGATCATCGAGGTCAACGGCGGCCAGTACATGCCGTGACGCCGTCTGCAGCGTTGCGCGTGAGCAATGGTTACGGTTATAATTCAAGGCTTTCCCGCGGTATCACGAATGCTGCCGGGGTGACACAAAACTGAGCTGGATTGAGTGGAGTACCAGGCAATGGCATCGATCGAATTCACCGCGTTCGCGCGAAATACCGAAGGTCGCGC
>DASPYC010000189.1:0-5343 GCA_035636955.1 Casimicrobiaceae bacterium | reverse complement strand
GAAGCGATGCGCATCAGCGAAGCCGAGCTTCATCGCTTCGATTTGCAGATGCTGACTCGCGACGGAATCCGGCGGATCGGCACCGAAATCAAAATGGTCAAGAATGCCAAGCGCAATCAGCGCGGCGATGCCTTGTCCGTTGGGCGGGATTTCATGGACGGTAACGTCGCGATAATCAAGGGCCAGCGTTTTGACCCAATCACAGGTGTGCGCCGCGAAATCCGCAGCTGAATGCGCACCGCCGTTCGCACGGGAATGCGCGACCATTGCCGCCGCGAGCTCGCCGCGATAGAACGCTTCGCCGCGCGATGAGGCGATTTTCTCCAGGGTTGACGCCATGTCCGCGCTCGAGAAACGTTCGCCCGGCACCGGCGCGCGACCGCGCGGCATGAAATGATCGGCCCAGCCAAGATCGTGCGGAAGAATCGCAGCCGCGGCGCGCCATTTTTCTGTGACGACCGGCGATACGAGATAACCATCGCGCGCATAGCGAATCGCCGGCGCGAAGAGATCGGCGAACGGCAATTTCCCGTAGCGCTCCGATAACGCAATCCACCCCGAAACGGCACCGGGAATCGTCACCGTGTCCCAGCCACGTTGTGGCATCGCGGCGCGTCCCGCGAAACGCGTCGGCGACCACGCGGCAGGTGCGCGTCCCGATGCGTTGAGCCCGACAAGCTGCCGGCCGTCCCACAGTATCGCGAAAAGATCCGAGCCGATGCCGTTGCTGCAGGGTTCGACGACTGTCAACGTAATCGCGGTCGCAAGCGCTGCATCGACTGCATTGCCGCCGCGCGCGAGCATCGCAATTCCCGCCTGCGTGGCGAGAGGCTGCGATGTCGCTACGACGTTTTGCGCAAATATCGGTTGTCGCCGCGACGGATACGGCAACGCCCAGTTGAACGGCCGAATCGCCTCTACTGAGGAGCGTTCGTCGTTCATGTGACTGCTTCCTGAAACGCTTCCTCGCGCTTCTTGCGGATGTTGGGCAACCCGATGACGACGATCAGCAACACCGCTGCGATCAGCAGACCCGCAGAGATCGGTCGCTGGACGAACACGAACGGATCGCCGCGTGACAACAGCAAGGCGCGCCGCAGATTCTCTTCCATCATCGGCCCGAGCACGAAACCCAGCAACAGCGGCGCCGGCTCGCATTCGAGCTTCATGAAGAGGACGCCGAGGAAGCCGAAGAACGCCGTCTGCATCACGTCGAAGCTGGTGTTGTTCACCGTGTAGACGCCGATCGCGCAGAACAGAAGGATGGCGGGGTAGAGCAGGCGATACGGCACGGTCAGCAGCTTGATCCATATTCCGATTAACGGAAGATTCAGCACGACCAGCATCAAGTTGCCGATCCACATCGATGCAATCAGGCCCCAGAACAGGCTCGGATTGGACGTCATCACTTGCGGTCCGGGCTGGATGTTGTGGATCGTCATCGCGCCCACCATCATCGCCATTACCGCGTTCTCGGGAATGCCGAGGGTGAGCAGCGGGATGAACGACGTTTGCGCGCCGGCGTTGTTGGCGGACTCCGGCCCCGCAACGCCCTGGATTGCACCGCGGCCGAACTGCGACGGGTCTTTGGCCAGTTTCTTTTCGACCGCATAGGATGCGAATGACGACAACATCGCCCCGCCGCCGGGAAGAATACCGAGCACGGAACCGAGCGCAGTGCCGCGAAGGACGGCCGGGGCGGCGTCGCGAACCTGTTTTCGTGTGAGCCAGAATCCCTTGATCTTGCTCGACAGCAGCTCACGCTTTTCCGTCGACTCGAGATTCAGAATGATTTC
This sequence comes from Casimicrobiaceae bacterium, assembly GCA_035636955.1. GTDB lineage: Bacteria > Pseudomonadota > Gammaproteobacteria > Burkholderiales > Casimicrobiaceae > VBCG01. Next base: position 3,547 of record DASPYC010000189.1, on the reverse strand, counting down.
GGCAAAGCCGAACAGCCCCATCGCGACGCTGACGACGCCGAGGCCGTCGGACAGTTCCGGAATGCCGAAATCAAAGCGTGCGACGCCCGAGTTGACGTCGGTGCCCGTAATGCCAAGGAGCAAGCCGAGTATGACCATCGCAATGGCCTTGATAAGCGAGCCGTGCGCCAACACCGTCGCTCCGATCAAACCCAGCGTCATCAGCGAGAAGTATTCGGCGGGACCGAATTTCAACGCAAGCTCGGAAAGAGGCACTGAGACTGCGGCCACCAGCACCGTGGCGACGCACCCGGCGAAAAACGAGCCTATTGCCGCGATCGAAAGGGCGGCGCCCGCTTCGCCCTTGCGCGCCATCTGATAACCGTCGAGACATGTCACCGCCGACGAAGTTTCGCCGGGCATGTTGATGAGAATCGATGTCGTCGAGCCGCCGTACTGCGCGCCGTAGTAAATCCCGGCGAGCATGATGAGCGCCGACACGGGCTGCAGCGCATAGGTGGTCGGCAGCAGCATTGCGATTGTCGCCACCGGCCCGATGCCCGGCAGCACACCGATCAATGTGCCGAGCAGCACGCCGATAAAGGCGTACATCAGGTTAACTGCCGTCAGCGCGACGCCGAATCCGACTGAAAGATGACTGAGCAGGTCCATGCGCGCGTCAGCGGATGAAAGCCGGCCAGATCGGCAACTGAAGCTTGAGGCCGATGACGAACACGCCGACCGCAAGGGCCGCAAGGAGAACGCCGGAGATCAACGCCTCACGCGGGCGAAATTCGGGACTCGCCGCGCTCGCGCCGACGATCAGGATGACCGTCGACAACGCAATGCCGACCGATTGCACGATGGCGCCGAACAGCACGACGCTGCCCAGAACGATGACCGTCGGACGCCACTTCCACTTCGGCAGCGGCGGTCCGTTCAAGCGCAGGGCGCGGAGGGCCAGGATACTGCCCAGCAGGATGAGGAGGATTCCGAGGATGCGCGGGAAGTAGCCGGGTCCCATGCGAGCGGCGCTTCCAAGCGTGTATTTCGAGCCGTAGACGATCGCGAATAGGCCGATCGCGACGAAGATCACGCCGGACCAGAAATCTTTTGGATGGCGAATGGCCGCCATGCTGCCTCCTCGTTCTCGAACATCGCGCAGGGTGCCCGTCGCGAAGCCCGCGTAGGATAGCATCGCAACAAAAAAGGCAGGCGTGGGCAGCCTGCCTTTGTGTGTGCCCCCACGCTTGCGGCCTCATTGGCCAATTCGGCCGCTGCGCTGCCCCCCGAGGGGGCGTAATTCGCGCCTTGGGGCGCCCCTACGGCGCGAATGTCGGTTCGTAGAAAATTGTTATACGCCGGCTTTGGCGCGCAAATCCTTGAAGTACTTGTCGAGCCATTGCGCCTGCAGCCGTTGTTGAAGCTGCGGCTTCACTTCGTCGTACGACGGCACTTTTGCGGCGCGCTCGTCTTCGACCAGAATTACGTGCCAGCCGAATTGCGTCTGCACCGGCTGCGGCGTGAACTTGCCCTTCGGGGTTTTGGTCATTGCGTCGCCAAACGGCTTGACGAAGCTTGCCGGCGCATTCCAGTCGAGATCGCCGCCCTTGTCCTTGGATCCCGGATCCTTGGATCGGGTCTTGGCGAGGTCGTCGAACTTGCCACCCTTTTGTAGCTCCGCGATCACGTCTTTCGCCTCGTCTTCCTTCTCGACCAGGATGTGGCGGACCTTGTATTCCTTGTCGCCGATCTGGGACTTTATCTTGTCGTACTCGCTTTTGAGCTCCGTCTCCGGCACCGGATTCTTCTGAATCCAATCGGCGACGTATGCGCGCACCAGCACCGTCTGGCCGGCGAGATCCATCTGCGTCTTCATGTCGGCAGTCTTGTCCAGCCCTTGTTTGCGCGCTTCGCGTGCGAGCAACTCTCGCGTGTTCAACTCCTCCCGAATCGCATTGCGCAACTCGGGCGTGTCTTGTGTTTGCCCTTGGGCGAGCCGTTCCTTCAGCAGCAGATCGAACTGGCTCTGCGGATAAAGCGTTTTTCCGGTGGGCGCCGTCGCGGCGGCTGCCTTAGGCGGCGTTGCATCCTTCCCCTTGGCGGGCTGCTGGGCAAGAGCTGCCGTCGCGGGCAGCAGGAGAGCCAATGCGGCTCCCGCCGCGATCATTCGTTTCATGTTGTCAATCCTTTCGTGAGGAGGGAAACTCATCGGGTGCGTACGCGCGAATCGCGAGCGCATGCACCGGATGAGGAATCAAATCGCCGACGCGGTCCAGCACTGCACGATGGCGTGCGAGACGCGAAAGGCCAAGGAAGTGCTCGGACACGATCGTGACCGAAAAGTGCCGACCGCCGGCCTCGCTGCCGGCGTGTCCGGCATGCTGGGCGCTGTCGTCCTGGATATCGAGCATCGACGGATGGAGCTCCGCGAGTCGCGCCTGCAGCGTGTCGGCGACGCTAGTAGCGCTCACGGTGCCGGCTCCGACACGTGCCGCGCAAGCACCACGCCTTGCGCCAAAGCGAACAGCAGGAACAGCCCAATACCGCCCCACACCTTAAAGTTCACCCAGGTGTCCGTTGAAAAATGGAATGCGACATACCAATTGGCGGTCGCCATCGCCGCGAAGAAGGCGACCCACGACCATGTAAGCCCCGTCCAGACCGCGCGCGGCAACACCAGATCCTTCAGTAAAAGCGCCAGGAGATCACGCTGGAAAATCACTTTGCCCGCTGCGAGCGTGAGGCCGAACAACGCATAAAGCACCGTGGGTTTCCACTTGATGTAGTAATCGTCCTGCAGCCAAAGCGTTGCGCCGCCGAAAATAACGATGATCGCGAACGACAGCCAATGGACCGCCGATATTTTGCGGCGCCAGCCGAAGTAGGCCAGTTGCACGACAGAGGCAGCGATCGCTACGCCGGTCGCAACGTAGATGCCTTGCCACTTGAAGGCGACAAAAAAAAGGAGGAGCGGGAAGTAGTCGGCTAGCAATTGCATAAACCGCCCATTATACCTCGAAGCAACGGCTGGCCTTGGAGCATGAAACGGCGCGATCGACGGGGCTTATGCGCCGCTCTTCAAACGTTCGGAATGGGCGGGTCTCCGGAAACATCGAGCGGCGGCTCCGCAATCGCGGCACCCGCCTCGCCCTCGAAAGGCGTTTCCAATCCGCGTGCCACGCGACCGCGTTCGGTGAGCCATCGCGCGAGCTCTTCGCGATAACCGTGCGTTACCCGTATCTCGCTCGCACCGCTCGCATCGATTGCGCGATTCAACTCATCCCAATCGGCGTGGTCGGAGAGCACAAAGCCGCGGCCGAAATTACGCCTCCGGCGCGTGCCGCGTATCGCCATCCAGCCGGATGCGAAGGCGGTGCGATACGGTTCGAAGCGACGCATCCACGGACTTCCTTGCGCCAACGGCGGCGCGATGATCAACGCGTCTCGCCATGGCGTATCCGCCGGCGCGTCGGCGACGGCGATTGTCGGCGGCAGCGCAACGCCGGCTTCGCGATATGCGGCGTTGATTCTCTCGACGGCACCGTGGCAGAACACGGGGCCGGGC